>NZ_JADQAH010000038.1:0-32886 GCF_022129225.1 Psychrobacter sp. Ps7
TGTGGGACAGCGCTCAGGGCGGCGCATGGAATAGCGAGCAAGTGCAGACAGGGTTGACTATTTTATGGACGCTCTTGGCTTTAGCCGCCACCATCGTCGCCAGTCGCTATTGGCAGCGGACGCTTTGGTTTATGGGCATCGGGCTATTAGGTATTGTCGTACTCAAACTGGTATTGGTTGATTTGTCACAGACCGAAGCGATTTGGCGAGTGATATCTTTCCTTGGCGCAGGCAGTTTAATACTATTAATTGGTTATCTTGCACCGTTACCCCCTGCCCGCGATGAAATAGAAAATCCAGCTCAAGAGTAACCGCGCATCTGGTTGGGCGAAATTGTAGCGTGAGTACGATGGTTCTGTAGTAAACTGAACACCATGAAAAGTAAATGACGATCGTCTTACTTTGCACATTTTTTATAAAAGGTTATGAAAGCAGATGGATAAGAGAGCAAGTATTCAGTGGTTCCCTGGGCACATGAACAAAGCCCGTAACGAAATCAAAGAAATCATGCCGCAGATGGATTTGGTCATCGAGGTGATCGATGCGCGTATCCCATATAGTAGTGAAAACCCAATGGTCGCGGCATTGCGCGGCGAAAAACCCGTCATCAAAATCCTGAACAAAGCCGACCTTGCTGATCCTGAATTGACTCAAGCGTGGATGGACTATCTTGAGCAGCAAAGCGGTGTGAAAGCCATTGCTTGCGATACTGAAAAAGCCAATGATGTCAAACGTATCATCGCCATCTGTAAACAACTTGTGCCCAATAAAGTGGGGACCGGTCGCCAAATCAAAGCCATGATTATGGGAATTCCAAACGTTGGTAAATCAACATTGATTAATACCTTGGCTGGACGTGCTGTCGCAAGAACTGGCGATGAGCCAGCGGTCACCAAGTCGCAGCAATTGATTAAACTTGACGATGACATCATGCTCTATGACACACCCGGTATGTTATGGCCAAAAGTCGAAAACGAAAACTCTGGCTATCGTCTGGCAGCGACGGGTGGTATTCGTGATACGGCTTTTGACTTCGCTGATGTCGCCAGCTATACCGCTGAATACTTGATGCAAGCCTATCCTGAGCTGCTCAAAACTCGATATAAAATTGAAGCGCTACCAAAGACTGATTGGGAGTTTTTTGAAGTCGCTGGACGCAATCGCGGCTGTGTACGTTCGGGCAATCAAGTCGATACGTACCGCATGTCTGAGATTTTGATCAACGAGTTACGTAGTGCTAAGCTTGGGCGTATTACGCTTGAGACGCCAGCTATGTCTGAAGCTGAAGAACTCGTCGTCGCCGAGCAACGCATCGCTGCAGAAGAGAAAAGAATCGCTAAAGAAGAAGAAAAACGTTTACGTCGATTGAAAACGCGGAAGAATCGGAAGTAAATCTTAGAAGAAATAACGGTCACTATGAATCCATTAATACCATCAGCTAAAACCATTCAAATCTACCTGCCAAAAGGTAATCCTCGCGGATTGCGTTTGGCTGAGATGACCACTCGCACGGTAAGACTGATTGAAATACCGCGCATTCATATTGATGATTTTTTTGCGATGCCAGAAGCCAATCAAGTTGGTTTATACTTTTTAGTTAGTGATACAGACAGTATTGACAAGCCGCTGCTATATATTGGGCAAACTGGTGATTTAAAAAGACGACTAAACCAACATCATGAAAAGGACTTCTGGACGCGCGCCTTTGTCATGCTCTCGACCAATAATTCAATGACGCAAACGCACGCGTTATATATGGAACATAAAGCGATTGCCACTGCTATTAAAATTGGGCGCTATGAGATAAAAAATGGTAATACAGGTAATCGTCCACATACTCCTGATCCACTAAAAGCCGACTGTGAGGAGCTGTTTTATACACTCGATGTTTTATTATCAACTTTAGGGCAGCCTATTTTTGAGTCTTTGGCTATCCATGACCATAATGCTTATAAAAATAAAATCACCACGTCTACCCTTGCTAAAGCTGAAAGAGAAATTGAAGCATTTCCAATTGAACCCACGCCAATAGTGTTTTACTACAAGATTAAAGATGCTAATGCTGAAGGCTATTATGACGATGATGGCTTTGTATTACTGGCAGGATCATTAATACGACAAGCACAAACACCATCAGCACCGCCATTTGTGACTAAATTAAAAGAGAGCTTGCTTAGTAGCGGCAAACTAATAGCAGTAAATGATAAAAGCTATAGACTTACTGAAAACCAACTCTTTAAAACCCCAAGTGGCGCTAGTGTACTTGTTTCAGGTCGTTCGACGAATGGTTGGATTGAATGGAAAAATGAAGCAGGTCAAACCTTAGATAGTATCTATCGTTAACCTATCCACTTTACTACCAGCGATAGCTTTTATACCCTCTATTTATAATACTGCAATTTGAGCGCGTAAAGTATGCCTTGAGTTGAGTACCAGATATCAATGTTATTTTTCTCATTGGTAGGCGGTAACCATCTTGACTACATAAAATGCAATAGTAAACATAAAAAAAGCCCCTAAGGGCTTTTTTTATGTTTACTGATAGCGATATCGAAGTTTTTCGATGATATCTAAATCATGTAGCAATATCTAAGCCATCGACTACTTCTGTTTAGGCATGACTTTTTCGATAGCTTTCAACGCACAAGCTTCATCTTGTACTGCACCGCCTGCGCCGCCCGCTGCAATAGCGCCGATCACATCATTGCCAAACTTTAACGGCACACCACCGCCGATCAGCAGTAAATCATTTACCGTATTCAAGTTATTTGAGTCTGGATTAGCGCGAGCATTATCCGCCAACGTACGTGAAGGCGTTTTGGTAGATAATGCCGTGAATGCTTTGCGGACAGCAGCATCAGTATTGTGCGGACCAACGTTATCATCGCGCTGTAGCGCGATTAAATTACCAGCACGATCAACAACCGCGACCACGGCGGATTTGCCCTCTGCGTGACAGGCTGCCATGGTGGCATCGATTAATTCATTGGCCAACTCTAAAGAAACATTGGGCTGTTGTAATACTAGATTTGGTTTAGCGGCTAAAACGTTGGCTGAACAGCCGATGACTGCTAGTGCCAATATTGCTTTAGATAAGTAGTTCGACATTAACTTCATAAAGAGTCCTAAATATTACTCATACATGTGAGCGTTTGTTTGAAATGATGCTTAGTGAGCTTTAATAAGCGTATTTGATGAAACCAGACAACGAGTTATCGTTAACTCAAAGGTGCTCTTGCGACCCTAGCGAGAATGAGAATCATAATCTTGCAAAAAGCACAACAATGATAAGTTAATTTTTCTACAAAATTCACTTAATTTTGTAAGATTTACTTTATAAATTTGCAACTCTACATTAATTTTTCTGTTACATACTCTGTTTTTTAACACTCATACTCAAAAGACGCTCACATCGTGGTAATCTCAAGCAGCACACAACAGCGATATCAACTCATTTCTCTCAAAAATCGGTTATAATTCATACACTAATATGCCAAAAATTGATGATATGACTCAGCTTACCCCCACTGCAAACCTCACAACGCTAGAAAATACTTTTACTCAATACTCTACTTCTCTCGATTCGTTCGCCCCGCGCCTACTCGATTGGTTCGGCGAAAACGGTCGCCATGACCTACCTTGGCAGCAGCACCAAACCGACTCGCCAAATCCTTATATCGTTTGGCTATCCGAAGTTATGCTACAGCAAACGCAAGTAACGACGGTGCTGCCCTACTTTGCCCGTTTTATGGCATCGTTTCCGACCGTGCAAGATTTAGCCGCCGCAGAATGGGATACGATTGCGGAGCATTGGGCGGGACTTGGTTATTATGCGCGTGCGCGTAATTTGCATAAAGGCGCGAAACAATTGGCCAAAGTCATTGATGAGACGGGCGACTTTCCGCAGACGCTAGCAGGGTGGGAAGCCATATCTGGCGTCGGACCATCGACCGCTGGCGCGATTATGGCGATGGGCTTACATCGTTATGGCGTCATTTGTGATGGCAATGTCAAACGTGTCTTGACGCGTTGGGCAGCGATTGACGGTGATATTACCAAGTCTGCCACCACCAAAGAACTATGGGCATTGGCAGAGCGTTTGACCCCAATAGAGAATTCAGGATTGTTCGCGCAAGCAATGATGGATATGGGCGCGACGTTATGCACGCGTAGCAAACCTGCCTGCCTATTATGTCCCCTTCAAAAGGACTGCTTGGCACATGCTGAGGGGCGCGAAACGGATTATCCAGTCAAAGCAAAAAAGCAGCCCAAACCCAGCAAGTTTAGCAATGCGTTATTGATTGAAGATATTGATGGCAAAATACTGTGGCTACAACGCCCTGACAATGGCATTTGGGGCGGACTGTGGAGTTTACCTTTACAGTTTGTTGAGAAAACCGCAGGCAAAATGAATACTAAAACTGCCGCAGAAAAAACGACTGAAATTGACGATACATCATTAAAAGTGACCAGTAATGAAAAAGTATACGAAGCAGAATTTACCACTGCCGAGCAAATTATCAATGAATGGTTAGATAAGCATAAATTGACAGCAAAAGCAGTCAGTAAAACTTTATTAGACGATGCTCCTATTAAACATTCACTAACGCACTTTCACTGGTATCTGACACCGCAATCGCTGATTTTAAATGCTGAGCAAATTACCGAAATAACCGAAGCTTTAGAAGCAGCACAAATTAATATTAATTGGCTAAATGCTGTTGATGCTCAGGCAACGCTTGGATTGCCACGAGCAATGGTTAAGATTTTAGAATAATGAGTGAATGCAACTAAATAACATTTGTAAAAAAGCGACTCACAATAAATCATGAGTCGCTTTTTTAATTTATAAAGCACTAAAAACTTAAGACAGAACTTAAGACTTCGGCACTCGCAAACGCATCAAACCTTCTTGCTGTACCGTAGCAACCAGCTTACCGTCTTGCCAAAACTGCCCATGGTTTAAGCCCTTGGCATTAGACGTGGTATCACTCCACATGTCGTATAGCATCCAACCATTTAGATCAAAATTACGATGAAAATGCATCGAGTGGTCAATACTAGCCGCTTGCAAGCCGCTGGTCATAAAGCTGACACCATGTGACATCAGCCCTGTACCAACCAGATAAAAATCGGAGGAAAATGCCAACAGCGCTTGTTGAATCGCAACAGGCTGATTACCCAATTCGCGGATACGCAACCAGTTGGCTTGCTTAGGTTTCATTGGCTCTGGATGAATCGGATCACGCGGTTTAACGGGTTTAATTTCGACATGGCGACGGCGCATAAAGCGGGCTTTGAGTGCGTCTGGCACTTTTCCGACATACTCTTCTTTTAAATCTTGCTCAGCCAGTAAATCCTCCGGTGGCGGATAGACAGGCATGTCTTCTTGATACTCTAAACCCTCTTCCATCGGCGAAAACGAGGCTATCATTGAAAATATGACTTGCTCAACAGGCGCTTTACCACGCACCTCTTTATACTGAATGGCCGTCACTTCACGCGCAGACAGACTACGACCGTCACGCAAGCGGCGCACCTGATAAATCACTGGCTGCGTGATATCACCACCGCGCAAAAAATAGCCGTGCAGTGAATGACAGGGTTTGTCTTTATCCAGTGTATGCGCCGCCGCCATGATGGCTTGGGCGAGCACTTGTCCACCAAAAATACGACTGCCAACATAGTCATGGCTCTTACCCTCAAAGACATCGGGGGTCACTTCAATAAGCGCTACAGTAGCTAGCAGCTCATCAATCAATTGCGAATAATCGGACATGACGATAGGTTTCCTTATTTTTATCAAAAACGCTAAGCATCTGAAAATACGCACCTAAAGATATCAATATCATATAGCGAAAGACAAAAGACACTTTGCATTTGAATGTAAAATAATATGAAATCACTTGCTGAAAATGCACAAGAGAGATTTAACACGAAAATTTTAGCGCAAAAAACACGGTCATAGCAGCGCTATCACCAGCATTTATTATATCGTTGTTTCAGCTTAAAAGAAGTACAAAGCAATCGAGTACAAAGGTATATGTGATACTTCACACGAGACGCGCTCACCCTTTTATAGCAAATGGGCTATAAATCGAAAAGATAAACATCTTACCCAATATCGATGGCTTTGACTAGAGAGCGATGCTCACTTGGCAATATCATGTTGATATTTTTGCTTAACATGCCTTAGGGCGCGTCCTAATATAAACGATATTAATCATAAAAAAACGAGATGCTATTAAACATCTCGTTCTTTTGATCATTTACATTTATGGCTTCACTGCCACTAACACACGGATGGAGTCTGGGACTAATAACAGACTACCTAGTGCTTGCTCACCTTGGGCTTTTAGCTGCTCCAAGCGCTCAATCTCGGCAGGACGTACGTTAGGATTAATCGTTTGTAGATGCTTTAGACGTTTGATTTCACGTGACCACTGCTGGCTAAAACGGGCACTGGCTTGTTCGCCAATCTCAGCAAGCTGCTGACGGGCAATCTCTTCCGCTTCATAATAACGCTGCTCAATTACATCACCGCGTACTTTAATGACTTGGCGAGCACGGTTTTTATCCAGACGTTCAATATGCGGCATAATCATCTCCGCACTGATACGCGAGGACAAATCACTGCCCTGCTCACTGATAAATACACGGATATTTTGCGTGGTCAGCGTCGCGGGTAAATTGAGTAACCTTGGCGCAATGGCTTCAACGCGGAAATTCACTTCGAGCAGCACCATACCTTGTGGTACAGCAGAACTTTTTAGCATCGCCACCGTGGTATTACCAAAGGTGCTGGTACTCGCCAACTCATAAATCGCGCGCATCAATGGATGTTCGTGAGTGATAAATTCGATATCTTCACGCTGTAGTGCTTGCTCACGCTCGAATGTCAACGTCATACCATCTTCGTCACCGAGTGGCAGGCCATCGATATAATCACTAATTTCAGTACTATCAATCGGGGCAATTACCCACGAACCATCGCGCTGGATATTGTGATCGATATTGGCTGAGGCAAAAAAGCGCTCAATAAACTGCGGCAATAGATTATGACCATCAAAATCGCGCATGGCGTCAGCGATACGTTTGGCAACACGTGGTCGACACGAGTTGTATTCTAATAGGCGATCACGACCCGCTTGTAGCTGTGCCTCTAACCCCAATCGCGTCTGTTTCGCTTCTTCGATGATATCTTGTAGTATCGCACGGTTCTCGTCAGTATCCGCGCCTTCAAGCATGGGCTTTAGCTCTTGAATATACTGCTCTTGCACGCTCTGCGCCGTTGGAGAGATTTGATTAAACATATTCAGCGCGTCGTGATACCATTTATACAGACGCTCTTGCGCCGTGCCTTGTACATAAGGCACATGGAGCATAATTTGCTGCGTTTGCCCGATACGATCTAGGCGACCAATACGCTGCTCTAAGGTATCTGGATTGGCTGGCAAATCCCACAATATCAGCTGGCTGGCAAACTGGAAGTTACGACCTTCCGAACCAATCTCTGAGCATAATAATATCTGCGCGCCTTCGCTATCAGCAAAGAACGCCGCTGCTTGGTCACGCTCAAGCAAGGTCATCTGCTCAGTAAAGATAGCGGTTTTAATACCGGCATGCAGACGTAATACCGCCTCCAAGCTCTCAACCGTCGCGCCACTACGGGCAATCAACAGCACTTTTTTGTGCTTAAGCTCGCCGCGCAAAATATCAATCAACCAAGGCACACGTGGGTCATCTTCTAGCCAGCCACCATCAGGTTGGTTTTCTTCGCCCCATAGCTGCTCACGCAATTTACCATTGGTTTGATAGCTGTCTTTCCATGCGGCAGGTAATGCCAGTGGGTATGGCTGGCTGCTACGACCATAAAACCCTTTCACACTTTCACGGGTATTACGGAATAGAATACGACCTGTACCATGACGGTCAAGTAGTTCATTAAGCGCATAGGTGCGCAGTTTTTCGTCATCATTAATCGTTGCCAACTCATCAAGACTGATGTATAACAAGCTGCTTAAAGCGGCAATTTGACTGTCGCTCAATGGCTTATCTTCTATCAATACACCAGCAACGGCAGCCGTTTCAGCAAAGGCTTCTTGACCATTGATAAACTCATCCAAATCATCAAAGCGGTCCGGATCAAGCAAACGCAAACGAGCAAAGTGACTTTGTGCCCCAAGCTGCTCTGGCGTTGCTGTCAATAGCATGACCCCAGGCGTTTCTTCGGCAAAGTCAGCAATCAAGTCATATTTATCATTGCCGCCTTGCGCCTCATCCCAATGCAGATGATGCGCCTCATCGACCACCAATAAATCAAACCCTGCATCCATCGCTTGGTCGTACAAATCAGGGTGGTCAAGGAGTAAATCCATACCCGCAATGATACATTGCTCAGTGGCAAAGACGTTTTGCTCAGGATCGTGTTCTTTAATGGCTGCTGCACGTACCAAATCAAATAAGGCAAAATTTAGATTAAAACGACGACGCAGCTCAATCATCCACTGATATTGCAAACTGTCTGGTACAAGAATGAGCACACGCTCAGCTTTGCCTGTTAACAGCTGCTGATGAATAATCAAACCTGCTTCGATGGTTTTGCCCAAACCAACTTCGTCAGCAAGCAACACACGCGGTGCGATACGTTTGCCAACTTCATGAGCGATATAGAGCTGATGCTCAATGATATCGACACGTGCACCCATCAAGCCTTTCAGCGGATGACCAGCCAGCGCCGACTGCATACGCAAGATATCTTGACGCAGCTCATACCAATCACCACGCTCAATACGACCAGCCAACAGACGCTCAAGCGGCTTAGCCAAAGTGATATTGGCAGCAAGACGGGTTTCCATAATGCCTCGTTCATGCTCATCGACACTGTATTTGAGTACACCCATCACTTCTTCGACCGCGGTTACGGTATAGCTCTTACCCGCTTGATCAGAAATACTATCGCCGACTTTAAACACCACGCGTGATAATGGCGCAGAGTTTTTGGCGTAGACGCGCGTCTCTTCACTTTGTGGAAATAGAATGTGCACACATCGGTCATCTACATCGATGACCACACCCAAGCCCAGCTCGGACTCCGTATCAGATAAATAACGTTGACCAACGGCAAATTCAGTATTGTGCAATGAAGCGATAGAGATAGTCATAGGGCGATGTCTTTTGTACTCAGATAATAGGAAAAAATAGATAGCTTATAATGAGAGTTGCTAGCGTGAATCACTAGCGCGATGTCATTACTTAATAGTCTGAGAGGTCACCGGCCATACCGGCAGCGTCAGCTCATTAGCTAGGTCGCAAGATAAAGCCGACCATTATATAACGTTAGCAGCTAGATGAGTGCGCTAAGTTGACTTTTCAAGAGCAGATTATTGCAAGATTATATCAACGCCAAGCATAAGTTGGTCATATAAAACAATAAGATAACGACTCGCAAGTAAAGAAAAAATATTGTCATTATAAAATTGATTCTGTATTGTTAAGAAATGCAATAGAACATTTCTTCTTTCTTACCTGAATTATTCAAACGCACGTCTACACATACTCTTTTGCCGCCTAGTATTCATGATTAATTATCCTTAAGGATTTATGGGCACAGTATGGCCTTTTATAGTCATTTAAGTTATAAAAACATCAATAGTTAAGTCGGTTAAGTTATAAGAGTAAAGTTATACTTTTAATTTTTTTGCCATTATGTACAGACTACTTTAACTAAGATTACGCATTACCACCTGATTGATTGCCACCAATACCTAGCATTGGCACTCTTCTTCGTGGTCACTATTATCCAAGGACTATCACCATCATGAGTGCCTCCAAAAAAGTTGGCTTTTTTAATCAAGTCAGTACCCAAGTAACCACTATTTTATTTATTGCTTTTGCGGTCGTACTGGCGGTCGTCGTTTATGTTGTTGATAAAGAGGGCTATGAGAAAATCCGTCTTGAATCTGCAAAACTGGTGGCTGAACGTGGCAATACCGCGGTAAATAGTATTTCCGCCGATATCAATCGGGTGATGCGTAGTGCCTTGCTATTACAGCAAAGCGCGCAAACCTTGCCCACAGAAGAAGCAATTTTACAAACCAGTACTGCCAATGCCTTTGATAAGCGTGATTATAGCCTATTAGGTAGTGGTGGTATTTGGCCTGAAAAAGGCGCACTTGGGGCAAATACCGCGACCCATCCATTTTTGATGATTCGCCAAAACGGTGATTATCAAGCGGTGTTGAGCGATCCAAATCCTACCAATCCTTATTATCAAGAAGATTGGTTTAGCGTCTTAAAACTGCTCAAACCTGAGAGCTGTATTTGGAACCATGTGCGCGCCAGCCAAACCAAAGGCGAGCTTGCGATGAGCTGCGGTGTGGCAATCGAGCGTGACAATCAGTTTTGGGGTGCCAGTACGGTTAACTTTACGCTGAATCAGCTACAAGAAAACATCGTCAAGTTAAGCGAAAGCTCAGGCTCAGGCTACATCCTACTCTTGGATAATAGTGACAAGGTGATCGCCTCCTCTAACCCTGAACGCTTAAGCTATATTGATGAGAAAACGGGTACGCCGCTTGATATCAAACAAGTCATCAACTCAGACCCTGCTTGGCAACCCGTGCTTGATTTCTTAGATGTCCAACGTAATGAGATCATCGAACAAGTCGCCGCCAGCGTCTCACCACAAGTTCAGCAGGTACTGACCACGCTTGATAAGGCTGAGACTGGTACGGCAAAAGGTTATTATTTGGTGAACTACGCCGCTTATCTGAATAACGGTGAAAACAAGCAAAACGCTATGGACAGCCGCTTATTACAGAGCTTTGAGTTGGCAAAAGACAGTTACTACAACGGCAGTCAAGCCTATGTCTTTGAGATTCCTGAGACTTATTGGAAGCTGATCGTTGTCCAACCTGATGCTGAAATTAACGCCATCGCGGATAATCTCAGTGAAAACTTGGTTAACTGGATTGCATTAGCACTATTGATTACGGCTGGCGTCATTTACTTCATGCTGACCTTCTTAGCATTCAAACCCTTGAAAGAAACCACTGATAAAATCTCTGAAGCGGAAAACTTAATTAATAATAAGCAGTACAATAAGCTGAGCGAGGTTAAATTCGCAGAAGGTCGCAACGAGATTGGACTGGTGAACGGCTCTATTAATGACCTACTAGACCGAATCCAGTCTAACGAAGGTAAGCTTGCCAACATTAACCAACAGCTAGAGATTAAAGTCGAAGAACGTACCGCTGAGCTGCAAGAAACACTAAAAGAGCTGAAAAACTCGCAGTTGCAATTGATTCGTTCAGAAAAAATGGCAACGTTGGGACAAATGGTGGCAGGCGTTGCTCATGAAGTAAATACGCCTTTATCATACGTGCAAAACAACTTGGAGATTATCGGTCAGTTAACTGAGCAATACGAAGAGTTGATTGAATTGGTACAAGGCTTAAAAAGCGTTAAAACTGACGCGGCGACTGATGGCAAAATTGACAAGCTATTGGCAGATATTATCCGTGCGTCTGATGAAATCCAAGAAGATGACCTATCAGCTGAATTAAAAGAGCTGATTAAAGATTCGTTATTTGGCGTCGAGCAAATCACCGAGATGGTACTAAATCTACGTAACTTTGCCCGTCTTGATGAGTCAAAAGTGAAAACCATCGATGTGCGCGAATGTATCGAAGCCTCGCTTAAAATCGCTGGCAACTCTATTAGACATCAAGAAATTGTGACTGATTTTGCGCCCACGCCTGAAGTGAAATGCTCACCGTCGCAAATTAACCAAGTCTTGGTCAATCTACTGAACAATGCCGCGCAAGCTATGGGAGAAAAACCTGATGGCAAAATCGAAGTGCGCACCCGTGCCGATGATCACCATGTTTATATTGATGTCATAGACAACGGTAAAGGTATGAGTCCAGAAGTTCTCAATCAAATCTTTGAGCCGTTCTTTACGACCAAAGGCGCAGGCGAAGGCACTGGTCTTGGTATGGCAATCAGCCAGCAAATTATGGAGCAACATAATGGCGATATCAAAGTCGTATCGACCGAAGGCGTTGGCACCACATTTACGTTAATACTGCCGATTAATAATAACTTAACAGAGCAAAACCTAGTCGCATAAGCGCTTGATCAGCTGCCCTGTTACGTAGAACATATTTAGATATTTAACGACTATTATTCATCATCATAAGGAACTCATCATGAATGAATTAGAAAATGACTTAACCACAGTTGAAACCAGCGCTGAGTCAAAGCCGAAGTTGGCATTTATCGACGATGAACAACGCATTTTACGGTCTATGAAACTGCTGTTTCGTAAAACGCATGACGTGTTTATCACCACCGACCCGGCTGAGTATATTGACTATATCAAGAACAACCATGTACACGTGGCGGTCAGTGACCAGCGGATGCCTGAGCGAGTCGGTGTGGATATCTTACGCGAAGTAAAAGATGTCTCACCGTCCACCATGCGTATTTTATTGACGGGCTATGCCGATTTAAACGCCATTATTGGCTCTATTAACGATGGTGAGATTTATCGTTATTTGACTAAGCCTTGTAAATCTGAAGAGCTGATCACCGTGGTCGGACGCGCTACCGAAATCGCCTTGACCTATAATCCAGACGAAGATGCCGACCAATTCGACAGTTCAGGTAATAAGCAAACGCTGCTTGTGATCGATGAAACCAATGAGTTGATTGAGCAAATACGTAAGCAATTTTCTCACAGTTATAAAGTACTGCACGCTGAGAGTTTAGAAGAAGCGTACGATTATTTGGCGAATGAAGATATCGGTGTTTGTATCACCGATATCAATGTCAGCGGTGAGAATATCGCGCCGATTATCTTTACCTTAAAGCAAGATGCGCCGCATTTGGTGGTTTTGGTACAGACTGAATTTCAAGATGCAGGCTTGCTGATTGATTTGATTAATAAAGGTCAGGTTTATCGCTGCTTGCCGAAACCGATGCGCGCCAGCCTGCTTGAGATTAGCGTCAACCGTGCATTTCAGCATCATGCGAAGCTAAAAGCCAGCCCTGACTTGGTCAAACGCTATGAAGTCGAGCATGACCCTGAAAACGACGTTCGTATTGATTTAAGCAGTCGCGTACGTAGCCTTATTGGCAAATTGCGTAAGCGTTTCTCTTTATAAGTGCATAAAACCAAATAAGCACAAAAGACCACCGTCTCAATAAACAAAACCTCTATTTCAATATTGAAGTAGAGGTTTTTTGCTTTGTACTTTTTGATGGATTTTTTAACGACCTTTTTGACTAAAATCACCAACGTGCTACATTAAGTCGATCATTATTAAAATCATTTTAAAATAACTATTTAATAAGGAATAACCATGCGCGCGGTTTTTTTAGATAAAGACACTTTTTCTGATGGCATCGACTTGCCAGCCCCAAACGGCATCAGCGACTACCTCACTTATGATGATACCCCAAAAGATGCTGCTGTTATCGTAGAGCGCTGCAAAGACGCTGACATCATTATCACCAATAAAGTGCAAATCAGCGCTGAAGTGATAAGCAAATTGCCCAAGCTCAAGCTCATTCAACTGACCGCTACTGGTATGAACAACGTCGATCAAGACGCTTGTGTTGAGCACCATGTGGCGCTTTATAATGTCGCAGGTTATGCAGTTAAAAGTGTGCCCGAACATACCTTTATGCTCATGCTCAACGCCATGCGCGCGGGTATTTATTATCATCAAAAAGTCGCTGATGGCACATGGCAAGCAAACGGTAATTTTTGCCTACTGGATATTCCGCTGATAGATTTGGAAGATAAAACGCTAGGTATTATTGGGGTCGGTACCATCGGCAAACGCGTGACCGACATTGCACGCGCTTTTGGAATGACAGTATTGTGGGCGGAGCAGCAAGGACGCGCACCGCGCAATGACGACTATACCGCGTTTGACGACGTACTGGCACAGTCTGATGTACTGAGCCTACATTGCCCATTAAACGAGAAAACTCAGCACCTGATTAATGCAGATACTTTAGCAAAAATGGTCAAACAGCCGCTCATCGTCAATGTCGCTCGTGGTGGTATTGTCGATAGCCAAGCGTTGACTGATGCCATTAACAATGAGCAAATCATCGGCTATGCCAGCGATGTGTTTGAGCAAGAGCCCATCACCGCTGACGACCCTTTATTGACCATTGCCAAGCATCCCCGCGTTATATTTAGCCCGCATAATGCGTGGGGCAGCAAAAGTGCACAAGAAACCTTGTGGCAGATCTTAAGCAAACAAGTTGCTGATTTTATTAATAGCCATTAAAAAACATTGAGCAAACGACTGTAACCAAGCGACCTTAACGACTAAAACGTAACCAATCATCTTTTATTTTGCGATGTTTGAGCATGATGCGGTCGCTGAGATAGTTGTTTGTCACCCGCCAAGGATATATATCGCCTTGCTTGGGTAGCTCGTGTTGAGCGCGCTTGACATATCCTGAGGATAGCGCGCCCATTACCGTATCTGACTGAGCTTGTGCTTTTTCATTTTTGCTCTCAGCTTGTGGCATAGCGATCTGATAACGATGAGTCTGCATATAATCAAGTAGCCGTACGACATACTGAGAGGCTAAGTCTACCTTTAATGTCCATGAAGCATTAATATAACCGAACATCACTGCCATATTGGGCACACCCTCAACTAAGACGGCTTTATAGGTCATACGTTCACCCACCTTGACTGGCTGACCATCGATATATAATGACGCGCCGCCGAGCATTTGCAGCTTCAATCCGGTTGCGGTAACAATGATATCAGCATCAAGATGCTTGCCCGACTCAAGCATGATGCCCGTTTCAGTAAAGTGACTGATTTGGTCGGTGACGACCCCTGCTCTTTCGCTATGCAAGGCGTTGAATAAGTCACTGTCTGGCACCGCACATATTCGCTGATCCCAAGGATTATAGTCCGGTACAAAATGCGCCACATCGATACCGCTACCTTTTAGCTCTGTTTTGACACCGCGTTTTAATAACGCTTTCATAAGCTTGGGTGCCAATATAGCCGCTCGATAAGTACCTTGCTGAATCAATACATTACGTGTGCGCAGCAGCGTATAAGCCTGCTGCTTCGATAAAGGTGAGAATTTAGCAGATAGCCAATCAAGCGCATAGTCATCGCCAGGTACGCTTGCCACATAAGTCGGCGAGCGTTGCAGCATCGTAACGTGCTGCACACATTGACCATCTTCTTCATTGACCATGGCAGGCAACAATGTCATCGCTGTGGCACCGCTACCGATAATGACTACCTTCTTATCGTCATAATCCACATTTTGCCAATGCTGCGGATGAATGATCTCACCTTGAAAATCTGCTTCTTTATTAAAAGAAGGACGATAACCTTGCTCATAATCGTAGTAACCCGTGGCGCCAACGACGAACTTTGCCGTTACCGTAAACACCTCACCGCTAGCATGATTTTTTACCATCGCCGTCCATTGTTGATGGCTACTTGACCAAGACAGCTGCTGCACCTCGTGCTGATAGCGAATATGTTCGCTGATACCAAAATCACGCGCCGTATCAGCAATATAGTTTTTAATATCACCGCCTTTTGCCAAAATCCTGTGATTTAGCCATGGTCTGAAACTGTAGCCAAACGTCAAGGCATCAGAGTCAGAGCGGATGCCAGGATAGGTAAATAAATCCCATGTACCACCCAAATCTGCTCGTTTTTCTAACACCAAAAATCGCTGTGCACTTTTCTGCTGTTGCTTTGATGATTTGCGTTTCTGCTTACCTGAATTTTTATGACCAAACAGTCCTTTGTGTTTTTGCTGCTGCAATCGGCACGCCATACCAATACCGGCAATTCCTGCACCAATAATCAGTACTTCATAATCCACTGATGTGTCTGAGAGTGCCGCTTGAGGTTTGAAGCGTTTCTTAACTGCCTGTTTGGCTACCGTCATATCAAGCATAATACGTTCCTTGTTTTTGCATGATGGGTTTAAAAAATTTCACATAAATCCATTTAAAAAGGACTTGGGCTTTCCCAATCCATCCACGCACCAAGCGTAGGATGCTTGAGACGCAATTGCTGGGCATGAAGATTAAGCCTTGGCGCAATCGCTAAAGCCGTACCTTCTGCATAAATAGGATCGCCAATCATCACATGACCCACATGCACCATATGGACGCGCAGCTGATGACTACGACCGGTGACAGGCTTTAACATTACGCGTGTGACTGTCTGACCGTTGCATTGCTCATGGCTGATGACTTCATATAAAGTTAAGGCATGCTTTGACCAGCTAGGATCGACGATATGGCGCGGTTTCGTCTCTGGCTCATAGCGCACTGGTACGGATATCTCACCCTTTGCGCCGACACGCTCCCACTCTCCAAAGACGCGTGCCTGATATTTTTTTTGTGGCAGCCGTTCAATGAATTGCTTACTAATATGGGTTTGTGCTTCGGCATTCTTGGCAAAAATGAGCAGCCCTGAGGTATCCATATCCAGACGATGAATCAGCTTGACTGCGGGATTGGCACGCTCAAGTCTTGCCAGCAAACTGACCTTGAGCATTTTACCATCGACACTCAACAGACCTACAGGCTTATCAACCACCCAAATATCATCATCTTCGTAGACAGTAATCTGTTGCGCAAATGCTTGAAAAAATTCAAGCGGATAGGCGTTTTCTTGAGCATTGAGGGCGTTGACTTCTTCAGCAGTAAAAGGCATAAAAATGGGCACTTATATAAATGGGCTTGAATGATTAATGAGCTTGCATATGAAAGCTGTCTTAAGTGGTAGATATTAGAGTATAGATATAGTGTTATAAACCGCTTATTTTTGAGCAAAAAACACAGACAGTATTATCAAGTGACAGATAAAACCATGCCTGTGTCGTTATGTGTCGATTTATTGTGCTAATCGTAATTGTTAAACAATTTAACCAGCCTGTATCTGTTAACCTCGAGCAAACATGTTAATATAATGGCACATTTTAACCACTTCTAAACGCTTCTTTGGTCACTCATCATTCTATTATGCAACAAATATATTGGTTGATGGATGGCGATAGAAATAATAAAACAAGAGAGATAAATTATGTCAGACCTTATTTTACATACTACCGATGCCGACTTTGACAAAGACGTATTGCAATCAGATGTGCCAGTATTGGTAGACTTCTGGGCAGCATGGTGTGGTCCTTGTAAAGCAATCGCCCCTATTTTAGAAGATCTAGCCACTGAGTACCAAGGTAAAGTTACAATCGTCAAAGTTGATGTGGATAGCAACCCACAAGCGGCCAGCCGTTTTGGTATCCGTAATATCCCAACACTATTTGTCTTTAAAGATGGCGAAAAAGTTGACTCAGTGATGGGTCTACAGCCAAAAGCTGAATTGGCAAAAGTGTTAGACAAGCATCTCTAAGTCGAGACTTGCTCGTTTTGCATAAGCATTCTAAAGAGACAGCAACACCGTCGAAAAAGCCATTATCTAACGTAGATAATGGCTTTTTTGCTTGTTTTTTATGCAAAAAACTCAATTAGACGACTTTTTTGGCAAAATTTATTGACAATACTATTGTGAAGACCGTATAGTCTGCTGACAACAGAAAACTAACGGTTTTCCTAACTGTCTTATCGCTATTCTCCTCGTGTTTATCAACAAAAACACAATCGTCGTTATAAACACCATTGCTGAACGAAATGACTAAACACAATTACTGATATTGAGTTTTTGACGCAGACTCTTATGTAGACTTCTTTATCCTTATTTCTTATTACCTTGCATAAACGATTGCAATTCGTATATAAGCTGACACGTAATATCCAAACTACATAAATCCAGCTCTGTGCACGCACCCTCTATCACCATACTATCGTTGTTTTAATCACTGTCGTGACTTGTGCTGCTAATGGCATCTCTCATCTGATCAATTGCTAATGACCTATCTATGAATCTTACTGAATTAAAGAAAAAATCAATCGCTGAGCTATTGGCTATCGCCAAAGAAATGGGTCTTGATAATATGGCGCGTAGCCGTAAACAAGACATCATCTTTGCTATCCTAAAAACCCATGCGCGGAACGGTGAAGCCATTTATGGTGACGGCGTACTTGAGGTTCTTCCGGATGGTTTTGGCTTTTTGCGCTCATCAGAAGGCTCATACTTAGCCGGTCCTGATGACATTTATGTCAGCCCTAGCCAAATTCGCCGCTTTAGTCTGAAGACGGGTGATAGTATCGCTGGTACGATTCGTCCACCGAAAGATTCTGAACGTTATTTTGCGTTATTGAAAGTTGGTGAAATCAACTTTGATACCCCAGATCGCTCACGCCATAAGCTTATCTTTGAAAACCTGACACCTCTATTCCCAACTGAGCATTTAAAACTCGAGCTTGGTAACGGCACTACTGAGGATCTGACGGGTCGTATCATCGACCTAATCGCGCCGATTGGTAAAGGTCAGCGTTCTATCATCGTCGCACCGCCAAAAGCGGGTAAAACGATGCTGCTACAAACCATTGCTCAGTCGATTACTCGTAATAACCCTGAATGCTACTTAATCGTCCTATTGATTGATGAGCGTCCAGAAGAAGTCACCGAAATGGTACGTACGGTACGCGGTGAAGTGGTTGCCTCTACCTTTGATGAGCCGCCACAGCGTCATGTACAAGTCGCTGAAATGGTTATTGAAAAAGCCAAACGTTTGGTCGAGCACAAACAAGACGTGGTTATTTTACTGGATTCGATTACTCGTTTGGCGCGTGCTTACAACACAGTTATTCCGTCGTCAGGTAAAGTGTTAACCGGTGGTCTAGACGCCAATGCGTTAGAGCGCCCAAAACGCTTCTTCGGTGCTGCTCGTAATGTTGAAGAAGGCGGCAGTTTGACCATTATTGCCAGTGCGCTTATCGATACGGGTAGTAAAATGGACAGCGTTATCTTTGAAGAGTTCAAAGGTACTGGTAACCAAGAGATTACGCTTGAGCGCGATCTGGCTGAAAAACGTGTCTTCCCTGCGATTAATATCAAAAAATCTGGTACACGCCGTGAAGAGCGTCTGCTTGATGAAGATAAACTGCGCAAGGTTTGGATTTTACGCAAGCTATTACAGCCGATGGATGGTGTACAAGCCACTGAGTTCTTACTAGACCGCTTAAAAGAAGCGAAAACCAATGATGAATTCTTTGAGCAGATGAAACGCAAATCACAGAACTAATGATAGATCTGTGCTGCTTTGCCATACTCAATAGATAAGTAACTTAAGTAGAAAAGACCGCACTCGTGCGGTCTTTTTGTTTTGTTTTCATTTTTTATATATTCAGGCATGTCCTGAATTTAAAAATGGCAATAAAATGAGAACAGACCTTAATACCTCACTATTAAACGCCAAAAGTACTATTTTAAAAACAGTTAGCTTACTATCAATATAAATACAATAACCCTAAGCAAAACCCCTACCAACGATACAGTGGAGAAACATCCTTTACAGGCTATTTGCAAAGCTTAGCGCTTTTACTACGCCTAGAAATTATTATATGGGTTAGTATAGGAGCCAGTATAGATATACTCTGCTATCACATGTTGATAGCAGTATAATTTTCGAGATATTTAACATCCTTGATGTAATCCTTACTAATGCAGACCTTTGTATGTCTTGCGGTAGCACAATAGATTATTCTAAGATACTTGCCTAAATATTTTAATACAGCTTACTATCGGTATTAAAATTAATGGTAATAAAAATATCGTATTTTGATTTTGATAAACTAACTTGATAACCTAACAGGTGATACTATGAAATTTGCTAAAACTATCGCAATGACTGCTCTTACTAGCTCTGCCCTTATCATGGGTGGCTGTGCAACTAATGGATACAATAGTGGCTTGAGCAATACCGCTAAAGGTGCTGCTGCCGGCGCTGCTGCTGGTGCACTTATTAGAAGTGGCGGCGATAGCAAAGACATCGCTCGTGGCGCACTTGGTGGTGCTGCAGTAGGTGGCGCTGGTGCTTACATTCTTAACAACAGCAGATAATCACTAAATAATTATTTGGTGCTATCAAGACCATTTTTAAGCATTTCAACTGTGTGTATTTTAAATCTATTGAATATGTCTAAAACGCTCTAAAATACAAAAAGCCTGCAATCGATATTGCAGGCTTTTTGTTGGATCGCCTTTTTTAGGCGATAGTTACTACGCTAAAATATCATAGCGATACTGACTATAATGCCCCGCTAAAAGTATCACAAGACTGCACGTTGCCACTTTCCAAACCACGAGTGAACCACTGAACACGCTGCTGACTGGTGCCATGAGTGAAATTATCAGGTACGACTGCTCCACCGCTAGCGCGCGCTAAACGATCATCACCGATTTGACCAGCGGCATTGATGGCCTCATCGATATCACCTGCCTCCAAAAACTGTACACGCTCTTGGTTACGTTGTGCCCAAACCCCAGCAAAACAATCAGCTTGTAGTTCTTGTAGTACTGATAGCTTATTGGCTTGTGCACGAGTGACTTGACGGCTGGCTTCATTAACTTGCTGGCTGATGCCTAACAGCGTCTGTACGTGGTGACCAACTTCATGCGCAATAACATAAGCTTGCGCAAAATCACCCGCTTTACCTTGATTATCTTGGTCGCCAGAGCCTTGCTTATCACCCGTTATACCGAGATTTTGGCGCATTTCTACAAAGAAAGATTTGTCTAGATAGACAGTCTGATCGCCTGGGCAATAAAATGGGCCCGTCGCGGAGCTAGCACTGCCGCATGCTGAGCTAACTTGACCATTGAAGAGAATCAATGATGGCTCCTGATAGGTGCTGCCTGCTTCTTTAAATATCTGATGCCAAACTTCTTCAGTATCAGCCAATACTACTTTGACAAACTGCGTATCTCGATCGTTACTTGTCGCAGGTTCGGTAGCGGCACTGCTATTGCCACCGCCTGCTACTACTTGACCCGTCTGTAAAGCGGTCATTGGATTTACCCCAAATACCAGCCATAAAATGCCAGCAATAATAATACCACCGATACCGCCGCCTATCATTTTGCCGCCACCACTGCTGGTGCGCACATTGGAACTGCCGCGTCTACCTTGCCATTTCATTGTTTCATTCCTCAAATATACGATATATATTGCTACTCGTATTGATGATTTTTTATATAGTGTAATTTTGACTCAATTCTTTATTTTTTGATCAAATCCGATTTCTGATACGTAAGTAGTGACAAAGTATTTTTGATAAACGCTACTTTACTAGGCTCTTGATATTGCACTAATCAAGACATTTAATGACTATTAAACCCCTAATAGATACAATAGATGCTTAAAAAGCATAGTAGAAATCAAGACATCGAAAAAGTCATCAAAATAGGTTGATGTCATTGATTATACGTCTATTAATTTGGCTCGTTGTATTAAAAATTATAACGAATAAGTGATGTAAAACACTATTTACAATTTTATTGTTACTTAATTGTACAGCCTATTTCTATTTATATAGAAATCCTATAGAATGCGTGAAAGCTGAGTAGCTGTAACTAAGACTAGTTGAATTCTGAGAAATCTCAGCTTTCAACCTTTTTTGCTGCTACTGATCATTTCATTTTCCCGGAGAAAACCTTATGAACTTAAAATTACTTGCTCTAGCTGGTATCATGACTGCAACTATGGGCCTTACTGCCTGTGACAGCAACAAAGAAAACGCTGCTGAAGATTTATCTGACGCACAAGAAGAAGTGCAAGATGCATCAGAAGAGCTAAACGAAGCTGCTGCTGAAGGCGAAGTAACTGCTGATGCTGACGCTGCTGTTGCTGAAGCTGAAGCTGACATCGCTGATGCTCAAGTTGCTACTGCTACTGACGAAATCGATGCTGAAGTACCTGTAGACGGTACTACTACTAGCGTTGACGTAGCTAGCGAAACTCCAGCTGTAGACGCAGCTGACGAAGTTGTAGTTATTGAAGAACCAGCTCAGTAATTTTATCGTTTATATGATAGAAATACTGTAGTAAAAAAAAGAGAGCCTAAGCTCTCTTTTTTTGTGCGTGTCATTTACCATCGTTCATGGTTATTAATAGCTAAATATGATAGTTAATGATCTCTGATCAAATGTAGATCAACCATCTCACATTAATAATAAAGCGTAACTTTAACAACCATCATGAAGTCATGATATATTTATATGTTCAGTTTTATACGATTGACAGTTACTGCTACTCGTCAAAGAGACGCTCATCAACTTGTTGACGGAATTTTTGCCCTGTTTTGAAAGTCACCACGCGGCGTGCTGATACGGCGACTGGCTCTCCTGTCTTAGGGTTGCGACCTGGACGGCTATTTTTATCTTTAAGCTCGAAGTTGCCAAAGCCTGAAAGCTTGACCTCTTTGCCATCAATTAAACTCTCTGACAATTCATCAAAGAAATTCTCTACCAAACAGCGGCCTTCTTGGCGTGTTAGGTCAAGATGACTCATCAAATGCTCAATCATGTCAGATTTGGTTAAGGTGCTCACAGTACGACTCCTATGCTATGTCGTGATGTCGAATATCATGGTTTAGCGGTATGAGGGTTAATGCTAGTTATTATAAAGGTTTTCTAACCTCTTTTTAACAAAGACTGCTTTAAAATCCTTTATTAATAACCACTTAACTATTTTTATGGATAAAAATTTTATAAAATCATAATTCTTATAAATAGCAATGCCCTATAGCCTCTTTAAGAGTGAGGCTACAGAGCATGTCTATGATAAGAGTTATATGTTAGCTGTCACGCAACTTTGCAGCATGTTGCTCAGTTAGTGCTTGTACCACTTTGTCAGTCGCGGTTTTAATGGCGTCATCAGATAGCGTTTGTGCATTGTCTTGCCATATTAGCGCAAAAGCTAATGAGCGCTGACCAGCTGGCACGTTGTCGCCTTGATACACATCAAACAGCCACAGATCAGCCAATAGCTCACCAGCTGCCGTGCGTATCGTCGACTCTAATGTCTGTAAGCTGATCTCACTATCTACTAAAATGGCAATATCACGGCGTACTTGTGGAAATTTGCTCGGGGTGCTGATGGTATGCTGCTCACGGGCAAGGGTCAGTAATGGCGCAAGTGATAATTGAGCAACCCACGTAGCTGGCAAATCTAACTGCTTAGCCGTGTTAGGATGCAACTGACCCAACCAACCGACATATTCATCATCAATATAGAGCTTAGCACTTTGACCCGGATGCAAGAAAGCAAGCTCACTGCGCTCATAGCGAATACGGGCGCTATCCATTTGTGCAGGTAATAACTGCTCAATATCATGCTTAAGATCATAAAAGTCTAACGCACGGTTTTGATACGCTTGCTCGTCCCAGACATCGCCAACTGCTACTAACGCAATACTTGGCGTTTGTACCAATTCACTAATACTTTGACCAACAAAGCTAAGCCCTGTTTCAAAGAAACGCACGCGCGGCTGCTGACGATTGAGATTGTACTGCACGCAAGGTAATAAGCTTGATAACAAAGTACGGCGCATCACGGCTAAGTCACTAGAGATAGGATTGGCCAGTGCCAACACTTCTCCTAAAGCTTTATCATCGAGCAAGGCTTCTATTTTTGCGTCACTAAAGCTAAAGCTAATGGCTTCCATATAGCCATTATCGACCAGCGCGAGCTTCATCTCGTGTGTCAAGTCTGCGGTATCGTCATAATCCATGCTGACTTGCAAATGCGGCAACACGCTTGGAATATTGTCATAGCCATAGATACGCGCAATTTCTTCGATGAGGTCTTCTTTAATACTCATGTCAAAGCGATACGATGGCGGCGTGCAAATCAGGCTATCGGCTTGCTGCACTATCTCAAAGCCCAATTGGGTTAAGATACGAACCATGACTGCTGGCTCAATCTCAATACCGATGACATCACGAACTTTAGCAATTGGTAAAGTGATCGGTGCGCGAGCTGGTAAATGCTCACTGCTTTCTGCTTTTACTATTTGTCCGGCTTGCCCACCAGTAACGCTAGTAATCAAATCAACAGCGCGTGCCAGTGCTAGCTCTGGTAACGCAAAGTCTACCCCACGCTCAAAACGTTGTGAGGCATCGGTATGTAACCCAAAACGGCGTGCGCGCGCGGCAATAGCTAGCTGACCAAAGAAAGCGCTTTCTACAACAATATTGGTTGTGCTATCAGTCACACTACTACGCTGACCGCCCATGATTCCGGCAAGTGCCAATGCGCCTTTATCATCAGCGATGAGCAATTCATCACCGGTTAAGGTAATGGTTTGCTCATTCAATAAAGTAATCGTTTCTTCAGGCTGTGCCAAACGCACAACGATATCGCCCTCGATAGTATCAGCATCAAACGCATGTAGCGGCTGACCCAATTCCATCAATACATAGTTGGTCACATCAACCAAAAAGTTGTGCGAGCGTAGTCCTGACTGCACTAGTGCATCTTGCATCCACTTTGGTGTATCGATGCTACGATCAATATTGCTGATTAATTGTAGTAAATAGCGTGGGCACGCTTCAATTGCACTAACCGTTACCACTGGCGTAGCAGTACCAGCAGCGTTTTCAGTAACTACCACATTGGTAGGAATCTCAGGCAGCTGCATTGGCAAATCATTGATAACTGATATTTCGCGTGCAATACCGCGTACACTAAAGCAGTCACCGCGATTTGGCGTGATAGAGATATCTAATATCTGATTGTCTAAACCTAAATACTCACGAATATCCATACCAATCGGTGCATCAGCTGGCAATTCAAGCAGACCATCGATGCTATCGATTAAATCAATTTCAGACGCGCCGCATAGCATACCGTTAGAGTCGACACCACGTAGGTTACCGTTTTTAATTTCAAAACCTGCACCATTATCAGAAGGCAAAATGGCACCAACGGTCGCAACCGGTGCTTTCATACCAACGGTGACATTAGGTGCACCGCAGACAATTTGTAATGGCTCAGCGGCACCAATATTCACCTGCGTAACGCGCAGTTTATCGGCATCTAGATGTTGCTCGACGCTGATGACTTCACCGACAACCACACCACTGAAGGTACGGGCAACCGCATAGCGATCATCAATCTCAAGTCCTGCCATCGTGAGTTGTTCGGCCAATTGCTCACTGCTATTGTTGGGGTTTACCCATTGACGTAGCCACTGTTCGCTAATTTTCATAAATATCTCAGATCAGAATTTTATAATAAAGGTTTTGGAGTAAAGGTAGAGGTATTATTAAATAATAAAATCTAGCCAAACTGCTTTAAAAAGCGTACGTCATTTTGGAAAAATAAACGCAAATCATCGATGCCGTAATATAACATCGCGAAGCGCTCAATCCCCATTCCAAAAGCAAAGCCAGTATATTTTTCGGCATCAATACCGCAGTTGGTCAGTACTTGTGGGTGTACCATACCGCAGCCCATAACCTCAAGCCATTTACCATTGTCATCGAGAATATCCACTTCAGCTGACGGCTCGGTAAATGGGAAAAATGACGGGCGGAAACGTACAGTCAGCTCTTTGGCAAAAAATGCTTCCAAGAACTCACTAATCAAGCCTTTTAACTCAGAAAAAGTGCTCGACTCAGTGACCATTAAACCTTCTAGCTGATGGAACATCGGCGAATGCGTTTGATCCGAGTCATTGCGATACACGCGACCTGGGCAAATAATGCGAATAGGCGGTTCATTCTTTTCCATCGTGCGAATTTGCACGGGGCTGGTATGCGTACGCAGCAGATAATGCGCATCAAAATAGAAGGTATCGTGCATCGCGCGTGCTGGATGGTGCGACGGAATATTGAGCGCCTCAAAGTTATAATAGTCGCTTTCGACTTCAGGACCAGTAGCAACGTTAAAACCTGCTTGTATAAAATACTGCTGCATACGCTGGGTAATCATGGTCACAGGATGCAAATGACCTTTTTCACCACCGCGAGCAGGCAAGGTGATATCAATACTTTCGCTTGCAAGCTTAGCATTTAGTGCAGCCACTTCTAGCTGCTGCTGCTGCTCTGTCAACGCATCTTGAATACGGCTACGGACTTGATGTAACCAGCCGCCGTAGGTTTTTTTATCGTCGCTGCTGAGTTTACCCATCTGCTTTGACCAGCCAGTTAATGAGCTCTTTTTACCGGTCAATTGCACACGCAAATCTTGCAACGCACGCAAATCAGTGACTTGTAGAACCAAGGCTTCAGCGGCACTGGCCAACTCATTTAGCTGAGCTTCATTAAGCTCGCTTAGCTCTGTGGACAAGGTCGGTAGCGCCGACAAATCGGTGGTAGCAGCAGGGGTAGTCATAAGATGCATTCTTCCTGATTTAAACGGACCATTAATAATAGTGATTGGTAATTGTAGGGATTTGACCAAATATTGCAAACCATTTACCCAGTCATTCAAAAATAATACCAGTGATATGAATGGCTTGAATATTTAGACGATAATAAAAGCTATCTCAAAAAAGCATATTTAGCGCTGGTGCTCAAAAAATGCGGTAACATTAGATAATGTGATATAAAAAAAGCCACCGACCAGCGGTAGCTTTTATTAATATCATACTATTAATCAATATTATCCCTGTCCATATAGATAACTACTTGTAAATTCTGACTAAACAAGCAGCAACCCTAAAGGAAGGTTAATATTTATGCTAATGCCGCTTTTGCTTTTTCGACCAACGCTGTGAAAGTCGCTGCATCATGCATAGCGATGTCAGCAAGTACGCGACGATCGACAGTGATGTTAGCCAATTTCATGCCATTGATAAAGCGGCTGTAGCTTAAACCGTTTAAGCGTGCACCAGCATTGATACGTGCAATCCAAAGACGACGGAAAGTACGTTTTTTGTTGCGACGGTCACGATAAGCATATTGACCAGCTTTGGTCACTGCTTGTACCGCTACGCGGTAAACACGTGAACGGGCACCGTAGTAGCCTTTTGCGCGTTTTAGGATTTTTTTGTGACGACGATTCGCCTGTACACCACGTTTTACACGGGCCATAAATTACTCCAAGATTTCTTTAATCATTATTAAACGAATCACGATGTCATCGAATAGTAGACATCGCTATCAGATTGCAAAGTCAGATATTTTTAATCCAGTCGCTATAAATTAAACAGCACTTAATTAAAGATAAATGACGATAGCCTACTAGATGTATGGGCACATGCGACGAACTGCTGCTTCGTCAGACTTGTCCACCATCTTTAGACCGCGCAACTGGCGAATACGCTTAGCTGATTTCTTGGTCAAGATATGGCTTTTGTTTGCTTGCTTACGCTTGAAGCCGTTCGCTGTTTTTTTGAAGCGTTTAGCTGCACCGCTTCTGGTTTTCATCTTAACTTTCATGATGATTTGCCTCTTTGTCTTTGATAGAACCTGGTCGTCAAATAGTTAATAACGAATAGTGGCTGTAAAAACACCCACTAAACCTCTATTTGCCTCGAGGTGGGAGGCGGTATTTTAGCAGATAATGCGCTGTTTTGCCAAGGAAACTTTTACGCCTCGCCTAGGGCGTGTCCTCAATCTGAACGAAAGCAACCAAATGGACTAAAAACGGTTAAATTTTGCCAAGCTAAGTCAAATAGCTGATTCATATCTCGATATTATTTGCGCTATTTTCCTTGTTTGACGGAAATTTATCTCATTCTTATCATCATTTTTAAAATGAGGACACGCCCTAGTAGGTATGACAGTGGATAATGGGTATGAGCCCATTTATAAAGATTTTAGTCAAAACACTCATAAAACTGCGGATTTACCGCCAAATAGATTGAATGTCAGCTTAAGCTGTGCTTAAGTAGAGACTGAACCTTAGTATAAGCTGAGCATTAATAATACAAAGTTATTTATCACACTTATCGAGCGTCTATCGTACGATGATGACGCTACCAACCTACACCATGATTAGCAGAACTCATAGCCTGCAATCAATCTAGGAGATAACGTGTCAAAACAAGAATTAGACTTTGATAACGACATATTTGTCTTTGAAACAGTGATGCGTGTGCGTCATATTGAGCTTGATATGGCTCAGTACCTGACGCTCGAATCATTGACGGCGTTGCTATGTGAGGCGCGGCAAAGATTTTTTTACTCTAAAGGAATTAAAGAGATCGATGCAGATTATCACGGTTTAATTATCAATGAGTTACAGCTAAGTATTGTCAGTCGCATACGGGCGCGTGAAGAGCTATTATTTGAAGTAGGCGTTGAGCCGTTATACGATAAGGGTGGCACTATAGTGATAAAAATTACCCGTATGCATACTGGAGAAACAGTAGCCAAGGCGCGGCAGCATTTTGTCAACTATGACTTTCGCCTCAATAAGTCGATTGCGCTTGATAAAATTATGAAAGAAGCGCTTTACCCACATCTCTACAGGATTTGATATTGAGGACATGCCCTAACGCCAACCGCTTTTTTATTAAGACCATAAATAGAATCCGTTACGATTCACTTATTCCCCTTTGATTTCTATATAAACAAGAAGACAGATATATTATGACTTTACCTGCTTGGCTGGCTGCCATAAAATTTAATGATGATGGTTTGATTCCTGCAATTGCTCAAGATCATAAGTCTGGGCGTATTTTGATGATGGCTTGGATGAATGCCGAAGCACTACAGTTAACCGCGCAAACGCAGACAGCGGTTTATTTTTCGCGCTCACGTGCCAAATTGTGGCATAAGGGCGAGTCATCGGGTCATACTCAGACCGTACATGATATTCGCTTGGACTGTGATGCAGACGTGATTGTCCTTAGTGTCACTCAGGCTGGCGGTATCGCTTGCCATACTGGTCGCGAGTCTTGCTTCTATCAGCGTTTAGATTTGTCGGGTCAAACGCCTGAATGGCAAACCGTCGATAAGGTATTAAAAGACCCTGCTGATATTTATCATTCAAGCGATGCAGAAAAAGCCACTCCTGAAACTAACGAGACGCAGGCTCACGCTGTAATCCCTTCAGATGCCAATCACAGTCACCATGACAACGACACTACCAATCGCTCTATTTTGCAGCAGCTTGACGGTGTATTGGCAGAGCGTAAACATGCAGATGCGGATAGCTCGTACGTGGCAAGCTTATACGCAAAGGGTTTAAATAAAATTCTAGAGAAAGTTGGCGAAGAGAGTACTGAAAGTATCATTGCCGCCAAAGATTTTGCCAATTGCGACGAAAATAGCAATAAAGCGCAATACGATGACGCTCGTCATGAGCTCATCTATGAAGTGGCCGATGTCTGGTTTCATACATTAGTAGGACTGGCGTGGTTCGATATTGAGTCGGATGCGGTATTAAATGAGCTAGGTCGACGTTTTGGTCTATCAGGTATCGATGAAAAGGCGGCTCGATAGTTTCTATAAGCTTGGCCATTGCCCTGTTTGATTATTGTTGATTTCACCTTTTTGTCACAAGTGCAGGTTATAATATAGCTCTGTTTTACTTCGCATTGTATGCCGAGGCTGTTTATTGAGTATAACGATATTCGATACACCCAAAGTAGGCATACAAAGACTGAAAACCAAGACACAAGGATACCTTTATGGGTAGTTTTTCTATTACGCATTGGCTGATTTTATTGGTGGTAGTGGTGGTCGTATTTGGCACCTCAAAGCTTAGAAATGCTGGCAAAGATTTGGGCGGCGCAGTCAAAGGCTTCAAAGAAGCGGTCAAAGACGAAAATACCGAGCATGCTAAAAAGCAGGTGGTGCTCGATCATGATGGCAACGCACACACTGAAGAGCGCCCAACAACCACCAAGGTTGATGATACGCATAATGTATAGCATCTAGACAGTGACCTTTTAGACAGTAACATCGGAACATTATGTTTGATATCGGCTTTTCTGAACTACTCCTCTTTGGTGTTATCGCCCTAATCGTCTTGGGCCCAGAAAAACTGCCACAGGCAGCGCGTACCGCTGGGCAATGGTATGCCAAAATTCGCCGCACGGTATCCACCCTGCAGTCTGAAATCGAAGCTGAGCTTGATTTGGCAGAGACCCGCCAGCTTATGCAAAAAGAGCTGGCCAAAATTCGCCAGACTGAAGCAGATATGAGGCGCGAGATGGCGGAAATGCGCGGCAGTATGCAAGAGTTTGAATCCTCGCAAAACCAGCATTTAAAAGCATCGCCTGATCCAGGGGATGACAATACGCCTAGTCAAAGTAGTCAAGCCAGTAGTGAGAATGATGATAATCGACCAGTGCAGCCAAAAGCGTTTGACTACGCCTATGACAGTAATAGACAGGCTGAGAAACCAGAAAGCCCTGAGCAGTCATCGGCACAAGGTGATAATGATAGTCTAAAAACTGACTGTAACGATAACGCCAATCCAGTGTCTCAAACCATCACAACTAGACCGTGGGAAAATATGTGGTTTCGTCTTGGTGCTTATGATAAAGCGCGTCGTTTGCCGCAACCGCCCTACTTACCAAATTATAAAGCCGATATCTTACTAAACAGCCATATAGACAGTCCTTTACCTAAACAGGCTTCTGTTCATGAGCAGGAGAGTCATTAGTGGGCTTATTTAAACGTAAAAAAAGCCGTCAAGAAAAAGTCGCGGATTCAGATATCGAGACCTCAACAGCTACCATTGATGGTAATGTCGACAGCAATACTGAGGACTCTGGCGATATCCTAAGCTCACTTGGTGATATGCCCATTACTGAGCACTTAATTGACCTACGTAGACATCTCATAAAGATATGCGTCGCGGTACTGGTAATATTCTTGGCCTTGGTCGGATTTTCACGCGAGCTCTATGATTTTTTGTCCAACCCATTGGTTGCCCAGTTGCCTGCCAACGCAACGATGATCGCGACGGATATCACTTCCAACTTTATGGCACCGATACGCCTGACTGTTTTTGTCGCTGCATTTTTTGCAATGCCCTACATTTTGTATCAAATCTGGTCGTTTGTCGCACCCGGTTTATATAAAAAAGAGAAAAAAATCGCCATTCCCGTTTTAATGTCCTCTATATTTTTATTTTATGCGGGTGTGGCTTTCTCTTATTTTATTGTACTCAAAGGCGTTCTCAAATTCTTTATTATGTTCGCGCCGCAGAACGTCTTGCCGATGACCGACATCGACAGTTATTTAAGTTTTGCACTCAAACTCTTTATGGTATTTGGTTTAACCTTTGAGATTCCAGTCGTCACCTTGCTATTGATATTGACGGGCGTCGTCTCCATTCAGAGCTTAGAAGGTAAACGCCGTTATATTATTGTCGGCTGTTTCGCCGTTGCTGCGGTCGTGACACCGCCTGATGGCGTATCGATGTTGATGCTCGCGATTCCGATGTGGTTGTTGTTTGAGCTAGGATTATTTTTAGCGAAAGTATTAATTAAAGAAGAGCACAGTCCTGCTTTATCAAGCGATACAGGGTTAAATAAAGAATAACATCACTTGTCAGATACTTATTCCAAAAACAGCCAACGCGCTAATCTGTTACTATAACCTGCTTATTTCTACCTTTATTTTCTATGAGTTTTTGTATTATTGTCATATGCGCTTGCAAGCATTTTGCAAGTGCACATGATGAGTCAGCCATTGTCTATGCAGTGGCTTTTTTTACCCCCGTCATTTTTGATCCGTTTTACTCTTTTAGGTAATTTTTTATGTCCGCATCTATGCCAGCTTATATGAGCGATCCCACTGATGAGCAGCTGAGCGCGCTCAACATGGCGATGGATCACAAGTCATTTAAAGTGGTGGCTTATGCGGGTGCTGGTAAGACGACGACCTTAAAACTGATTGGCGAGCGTTTGCGTGGACGCGGTTTGTATTTGGCATTTAACAAAACCATTGCCAATGATGCACGCTCAAAGTTTCCACCGCATGTGGAATGTCGCACCTTTCATTCGCTTGCTTATCGGCATGTCGCCCGCGATATCACTGCTAAGCTGTCGTTGCCGCGTTTTTCACCCAAACGTCTGGGTGATGATTTGGGTTTGCAGCCCGTCCAAGTACGTCGGCAAATGGATGGTATAAACAAATATATTACCCTCACTCCAGCCCGACTATCGCGCTTTGTTAGTGATGCTGTCAGCAATTTTTGTAGTACCCATGCCAGTTATCCTGCCCCTAGACATATATTGTTTCCCAGCTGGCTTGATGAGTCAGATAGCGAGCAGCTACGCGAAATGCTCTACCCTGCTGTTGAGCAGCGCTGGTTACAGTCGATTGATGCGCGCCATCCAGCTGGTATCGGGCATGATATTTATCTTAAATTATGGGCACTGTCTAAACCCAGTATTCCCGCTGATTTTATTTTGTTTGATGAAGCCCAAGATGCTGATCCCTTGATGATGGGGATTTTGACCCAGCAGCCACGACAAGTGATTTATGTGGGTGACGCTCATCAGCAGATTTATGAATGGCGCGGCGCAGTCAATGCGATGAAAAAACTACCCTTACCACAAACCTTATTGACCCAGTCATTTCGTTTTGGCGAACCAATTGCTGAGATTGCCAATACTTTGCTCAAAGCATTGCAAGAAGACGTCCCGTTAAAAGGCAATCCTAATAAGCAATCTTCTACTGATAAGGGTATGGTACATAGTAAAAAAGATGCCATCCTTTGCCGCACTAATGCCGCCGCAATGTCGCAATTATTAACTGGATTAAAATTGGGTCACCGCGTAGCGCTACAAGCTGATACCGATCGTATGCTTAAATTTTGTCAGGCAGCTGAAAATTTAAAGAATGGTAAATCGGCGTACGGTGTACCTGAACTGGCGTATTTTTATAATTGGGGTGATGTGCAAGAGTATTCTGAAACCAATGAAGGCAGTGATCTAAAAACACTGGTGAAACTCGTCGATGATCATGGCACCAATGTCCTGAGCCAAGC
>NZ_JADQAH010000039.1:0-29128 GCF_022129225.1 Psychrobacter sp. Ps7
GCCAGAAATTAAGCCAGAAGTTAAGCCAGAAGTTAAGCCAGAAGTTAAGCCAGAAACCAGTATTCCGGCAACCCCGCTTGAGCCAAGCAAACCGACTACTTCGGAAATCATTCCACCGACAGTGATTCTGCCTATTGATCCGCCACCATATGTGCCACCAGTAGTGAAACCAGAAATTATTTTTCCAATTCCTAAACCAGAAATTGTTCCGCCCTCAGTTATTCTGCCAGCACCTGAGCAACGTGAACTGCTGCAGAATTTGCGTTTTGCAGATGGTGCAACTGAACTTGATAAAAAGCAGTTTGGCTTAGAGAGTTGGAATCCTAGAGCGATCGCTGCTAGAAACGGTCTTTTATATATTGCCAACGATACTGGAACGGCTAATATTTTGCGTTATGACTTAAATACTAAAAATGTTTTAGCACCTATTCAACCAGAAACTATAAGTGGTATTGGGCAGTCTTGGAATCGGTTGACGGATATTAGTATTTATAAAGATCGTTTATATACTTCTTCTTTGTCCTCAAATCGAGTCGATATCTTTGATATTGCTACCGGTGAAGCACAGTTGGTGATGTCTCTAGGTACAGGTTCATGGTCAGGTGACCAAGAAAATCTTGCGGTGGTTCATCCAATTTCTGTCGCTGCAAACGATCAGTATGTTTTTGCGGCGGATACACACAATCGTATTAACGTCTGGAAACAAAGCGATGTTGTACCTGGTAATACACTAAAAGCTAAGAAGCATGCGCGTTTGTCTTTACCAAACTGCGGTAATATTTATTGTAATGTACGTTTAGAAGCGGTTGGTGATTTACTATATGCAAGCTTCGATAATGGTCAAGTGTATGTATATGATGTCTCGACGATTCAACAAGAGGCAACCGGAAACGATATTGTCCCTTTAAAACAAACCAATCCGGGTATCAACATCTTTAATACCGCCGATGATGGTTTATTCTATGGCTCACGTAACAGTGGACATGTAGAAAGCTTCAAACCAGAAGAGCTAAGAGGCGCAGTAAACTTCCTCCCTAAGGCACAAGACAGTTTTAAAGCCTACCGTTTAGAAGGCAGTAGCACTAATGCCAACCTAAACAAAGCCACGGATATGGTAGTCAATAAAGAGAAGGTTTTACAGTTAAGTAACGGCAAAGTAACGATATTACCGATACAAACTATTCAACAATATCGGTCGAATCAAACCGGTTATGTTACCCAATTGCAGCAGGCTGCGGCGTTGAGCCAAACCTATATGTTACAAGATGGCGAAGATTGGGATACTTTAACCAACTCTAACTTACGCTATTTTAAAATCAGTAATATTTTATCAGCGACTGTTAATAGAAATAATATTCAGCTTCAGAGTTACAGTGCTGCTGCCGTCAGTAATTTAGACATCCAAGCCAAATTAAAAGGTACTGATCAATGGTTCACTATCGCGCATTTGGATCAATTAGCGCCATTTAGTCAGACCAAGCTTACTTTGGAGATCAGTGATCAAAATCGTTATCCATTAGTAGACGATAAAGGCTCTATTCAATTAGCAGGCTTAAACCAATTTAAGCAGCTGCCGCTTGATTTATTAGACATTAAAGTGGCATCGAAGACAGATGCGCTTGTACAAAAGCTGGCTACGATCAAACCTAAATGGGGTATCTCCTTCGGTAAATATTCTCGCAATGATGGGCAGTGGGAGAAAATTAATCCCGTCTATGCACGTGAGTGGGTCATTATGATGACCAATTTTTCTTACCTTGTCAGCAGCCCTGAATTTGAAAAAGTTTGGTTTGACCAGAAAAAAGCCATAGGCAGTGATTTCTTTGGCAATGCAGGTCCAATTGTTGGTGAGGGTGGCTATTATACGCCACAACAATATACCCAGTATTTTAATCAAATAATGAATCGTGGTGATATTCGCTTAGGGATTACTACCATCGGTGGCGGTTTAGGCGGTGGAGATATATTAGGTATCGATACTTGGTATTTCTATTCACATTATTTCAATGCTGACATCGGTGTGATTGGTCATGAGTTTGGTCATCATTGGGGCAGTCATGATAGTGCTTGGGCAAACTATAACGTCGGTATGCAAGCTATCACCTTGCAATTACATCAATATTTCCAACGTAAACAGCAGCTGCCGTATATGGATCCTGAACTCAATAAATTCCATAACGCACCGAAAGACCAACTTTATAACGGCATTGTTGAAAACATGCGTCAGCCACGTCCTAGCTCTGATGTGAATAATCTAGAACGATACTTTGCACAAAATCCTCTGTAATTAAATAAATTAAAAAATGAGTCAATACTTGCGTAAGCGGGTGTTGGCTTTTTTATAATCGAATAGGTAGAAAATTTAAGCCAAAAAAACTGAGCACATGGCTCAGTTTTTTGTTTTACGCTAAAGATTGACCTGCAATGCAGTGCCAATCAAATATCTAGCTTAATGGCACACCAATACGGTTAGCCACTTCTTCATAAGCTTCAATGACATCGCCTAATGATTGACGGAAGCGGTCTTTATCCAGCTTCTTCTTAGTCGTCTTATCCCAAATACGGCAGCCATCTGGTGAAAACTCATCCCCTAAGACGATACGGTCATGGAACACACCAAATTCTAGTTTGAAATCAACTAGTATCAAATCACCTGCTTCGAATAACGCCTTTAACACCTCATTTACTTGATGAGTCAACTCTTCCATTCTGGCAAGTTGTGCTTCGGTTGCCCAGCCAAGAGACACAGCAAGTGACTCATTGACCATTGGATCACCCAGTGCATCATCTTTATAAAACAATTCATAAGTAGGCGGCGTCAATGCTTGCCCTTCTTCTAAGCCCAAACGACGAACCAAGCTGCCCGCAGCAAAGTTACGAACCACGCACTCAACTGGAATCATCTCTAAACGCTTGACCAATACTTCATCTTCAGACAATTGCTTTTCAAAATGCGTTTCGATACCAGCATCAGCCAGTTTTTGCATTATGAAAGCGTTAAAACGATTATTAACGACACCTTTGCGTGCTAATTGCTCAATACGCTTACCATCAAGCGCTGAAGTGTCATCACGGAAATGTAAGATCAGCAGGTCGTTGTCTTCAGTTTCATAGACAGATTTGGCTTTGCCTTTATACAGCAGTTGTTGCTTTTGCATTATGGGAGTTCCTGTTCGTTCAAGCTTATGTGGTAAAAACGCGCAGCGACCGCTGATTTTTGTATGACAGAATGAATAATATTTACATTAATCACTGTAAAATGTCAGCGGTATAAATAAGGAAATAGCTTTAATTCGAAGGACTACTGACAGCGCGCTCAGGCTTCGGTAGCTGGTACTGATTACCTGATTCGTTCTGTAATTTCAGCGTATTTGCACCAGCATTAGGAGTTGCATACAAAGGTACAAAAGGCGCTGGTTCTTTGTTAGCAGGCAGCTCTATTGGCACAAGCTTTTTGCTTTGCTGATATTCTAAGCTACCATTGTCACGCTTACCAAGTAAGTTTTTAGCACTTTGGCAACCGCTCAATATTAAGGTACTTCCCAATATTAAGGTCAGCAGCGCAGGGAATATTTTTGCAGTCGGTGATGATATTTTCATCATATTATCTCTCTGAGTTAGCATTTACACGCATCATTTTATAATAAGTTCGCACGCACCAAGGCGTCATCAATAGTGGCATGATGTTGTTCAGCCAACCATACCAAAGGCAGACGAATACCAGTATCTATCATACCCATTTTATGAAGCGCATATTTGGCTGGGATAGGACTTGACTCAATAAACAAGTCACGGTGTAAATGCTTGACCACATCATGTGCTTTATGAGCCGCATCAAAATCACCACGAAGCGCCGCTGTAAAAGTCTCGCTCATCGCTTTCGGGGCGACGTTGGCAGTGACTGAGATATTACCTTTACCACCAAATGTCATCAAATCAAGCGCCGTACTGTCATCGCCAGATAGCACGACGATTCTATCGCCCACTGCTTTGATCAATTGCTCACCGCGAGCGATAGAGCCTGTGGCATCTTTAATCGCGACGATATTATCGATATCAGCCAGACGTTCTACGGTCTCTTGTGCGATATCAACGACCGTACGTCCTGGCACATTGTAAAGCATCTGCGGGATATTCACCGCGCGCGCGATAGCCTTATAATGTTGGTATAAGCCTTCTTGTGGCGGCTTGTTATAATAAGGCGCAACCAATAGCGCACAATCTGCACCAGCATCGGCAGCATCTTGGGTCAGCTTAATGGCTTCCATCGTATTATTGGCACCTGTGCCAGCAATCACTGGTACACGACCTTTGACATGCTGAACAAAGTAGCGAATAACATCGCTGTGCTCTTGCATAGATAATGTCGCTGACTCGCCAGTAGTACCAACGGCAACGAGACAATGCGTGCCTTGCTCAATCTGCCAATCTATGAGATCCGCCAGACGTTTATAATCAACCGTGCCGTCAGGATGCATGGGCGTTACCAAGGCTACCATTGAGCCTTGTAGTCGGGTTTTGATCTCGTCGTATGCTGTGCTCATAACCGTGCCTTACTGTATTATCCTAGCTTTTTTCAAAGCTGTCACATGATAGGTCGTTGGCAAGTGTCAATGATTACGTCTACACCTGTACTCATATTGTGTACATTCATAGGCGCCATTGGCAATATCTTGCTTGATATTAATGCTGAGTATTTTTTATGATCAATCTTTTTCTATGATAAAAGCGTTCGCAATATAGATGCTAAAAATCGTCTTGGCCTTATTTTGCCAATGACCGACAACGCTTATTTAATACTAAAAATAGAATAATAAAAACGCCTGCTAGTGTAGCATATTTTGATTTGACCGCTATCAATCAATTAACGTTCAATCAATTGAATTGCTGACATGCCATTACAACCTACAAACCAACAGCCTTATTATTCAACTCTCAGTTTAGCGCAATGAATCAGCGCTGATAAGTCTTTTGAGTCATGTTAACGAATCGTCAACACATCGATAGTGGGGCGATACAAGCGAAAAGGCAGCCCTCGTGTGCCAATACCGCTACTGACAAATATCTGCGCACTGCCATGTTGGTATAAACCCCGCTGCTTGCCCATGCGGCTATTATTCAACAGGGTTGACTGCTCGCTACTACGGGCGATATATTTTTGTTTTTGTGCCAACCATATATTTTTTTGAATCGCCTTTGCTGCACCAGTAATCAATAGTGGTCGTGGCTGTAAGGATTTTGGCAAATCACTAATACTATCAAATCGTGAAGCCAAGATGATGACGGGCTTCGTGGTATTAGCAATTTCAGCACCAAGCGCGGCTTTATCAGACGCATTTGCCTCTTCAATATCAGCAAATTGTTTAGGAACATCTTGCCAGCCGCAAAGCACGGCGACGGTTGGGCTATTTTCCAAATTTTGCTGTCTAAAACCCTCTTTATTATTTTTAGAATAGCTCGCACTGGGCATTACTGGAAGCGCATTAGTAGCCCCAGTACATTTAAGTGGCAGCGAGGTACACTGTTGACCAATATAGCTGATATCAAGCACATCAAAGGCACTGGACAACGTATCTTCTAATAACGGCTGTCCTTGCTTAGTCGTATTAATCGATTGATAACGCAAGTCTGAGGTACTCATCACTGTATAAATAGGCTTATTAACCCCTTTAAACAACATGAGCTGACCCACTAAATCAGCACTTGGGTAATACAACCAGTCGCCCGTAATCAGCACCGCATCTGCTGGTAACGCATTGATGGTAGCAACCAATTTACGAATATGACGCGGCTTGCCGCTATACAAGCCTATGCGTAAATCAGCCAATACGGCAACCGTCAGCGGTGTGGATAAATCTAAGTCGATTGCATGATGATCTAAACGTAAACGATTGGGTTGTATCACCACGGTATAAAAATAGAACCCCATTGCAAATATAGCCACTAGCACGAGTGGTAGTGATAACTGCGCTAGTATCGGTGACACTGCTTGCGACCAACCTATCACCAACAGCAAAGCCCAAAAAGGCATAGTATAGGCAGCATAATATAGTGCCAATTTAAACCAAATACGCATAAAACGTTTGGTAGGATTGGCATTGAACGTTTGTAATCCTGACCACAGTATAATATACGCAAGCAATACTGCTGTCGTAGAGATACTTAGGATATAAAGAGCATGGTCAGTCATAATTACCTGATGGTTACGAGAGAGTATGAGCCGAGCAACTGGCTTACCCTATATTAGAACGTATAGAGCGATAAATAAATCGCTCCATGAATAAGTTAGTGACAGTGTTAAATTATTTTAAGTCATGGTTAAAAAAATCAGCCATTATAGGGGTCGAGCTCTATCATAGACAAGTAGAATTATTGACGCGCCTGTTATGCCATGCTCAGTTGCTGCCCCGACTACCCATTATTCCTACCAAGCTATCAAGGCTTACTCAATACGTAAACCAATGATCGCGGGAATACCTTGGCGGATAATTTCAATGGTCACTACGCCTTTTTTGGGCAATGATGAAATCGCGCTTGAAAAATCCGTGACCTTTTTAATCGGCTTTTGGTGAAAATTGGTAATCACATCACCTGCCAACAGACCTGAACGCGCCGCCAATCCCGTTGGGTCAACTGTGGTAACCAAAATACCCGTCTTATTATCCACTGCGATTTCTGCTTGCTCATCAGCGGTCAAGTTACGTAAACGCAAGCCTAACTGCACCTCATCATTCTGCTGATCGCCGCCTTGTGCTCTCACATCATTGGGCGCATAAGTGAGTTTGCCGCTGATGGTCATTTGCTTACCATTACGCTGAATCTGTGCGCGGAAGCTATCGCTCGGTTTGGCACGATTGAGCAAGTTTAATAAATCTGAGGCGCGCATAATTTGCACTTCATTATATTGCAAAATGATATCGCCAGGTTTTAGACCAGCTTTTTGTGCAGGTGAGTCTGGTGATACTCTTGTCAGTAGTGCACCTTGAGGACGATCTAGATTATAAGCTTCTGCTAAATTGCGATCGATGTCCTGCGGATAAATACCTAAATAAGCACGTACCACTTCGCCATCGGTTTTTAGCTGCTCGTAAATATCCATCGCCGCATCAATCGGAATGGAAAACGACAGACCCATGTAACCACCTGTACCACTAAAGATACGCGAATTAATACCAATCACTTCACCGCGCTGATTAAATAGTGGACCGCCTGAGTTACCAGGGTTCAATGCCACGTCTGTTTGGATAAATGGCACGCTGGTATCGCGTGAAAAACTGCGTGATTTAGCACTGACAATGCCCGCCGATGCTGAGTAATCAAAACCAAATGGCGAACCAATGGCCAGTACTGGTTCCCCTACTTTCAGAGCATTCGAGTCGCCAATAGGCAAGGCAGGAAATTGGTTGCCCGAGACTTTTAGCACTGCCACATCAGAGCGCTCATCACTACCAACCAAGGTTGCATCAAGCTCTGTTCTATCGTTAAGAGTGACAGTGATTTTATCAGCGCCCTCCACCACATGATGGTTGGTCAGCATATAACCATCGGCTGTGACAAAAAAGGCCGTGCCATAAGCATGCTCAATCGCTGGCGTGGCAGCCTGATCAGGAATACGTAAACGATCACCAAAGAACTGCCGTAACAATTCGGCTGTTTGGGCTTTGGCAAGCTCAGCCTCGCTGACGGTCTTGGTGACATTTACGCGGGCAACGGCTGGGGTAACTTGCTGTACTAAATCAGAAAAATCCGCCGTGGTGACGACAGCTTGGGCGCTCGCCATGGCGGTGGCAGTGACGCCAGTAACCATCGAGGTACTGACAGCAAGCACCAGCGCACTACGTTTTAACCAATGCGGCACATAAAACTTAGATTGCGCTGTAAGCATATTGATAGGCATGTTGTCCTCCATATAAGTAATCGTTGTTATTTTTAGTGGTTATGTTTTGGCTACTATCGCTAGTGACGTGTATACGATGTTTTAATTTTAACCAAGTCCGGATATGACAAACGTTACATCGGCACTGAATGTTATGACGGCCAACCTTTTTAGTCGCTATCTAGTCGTTTATTAGGTTACTGCTTTTTATACCCTTATGCCATTGACCATTCGCCTTTCTTTATATAAAAACCCCAAAACAATGATAATCCTCGCTAGGTGCATGATAAAGACGGCTACTGTATGATAAGTCATCGTGCTGCTTTGTCATTATCCCGATCATGCAGGATAACCCAAGGCGCAATTATTTGACCCAGTTATTGTATATTTTTACCGCTGCCTACTGATATCGTGCTAGATACGGCCTTGCTCAGCATGAAATAAAAGCATGTTATGATAGCAAGCCAAATAACTTTTCAAGCAAACTAAAGTCTATAATTAATCATTATTGACTATTGTTTTATAAAGCTGGCTATTATCACCCTTATTTTTCATCTTTTGCATCACTAGAATAATGAGATGGTTAATTCAAGATAAATGGATAAAAAAAGTCGCGTGACAGTACTATCAATAATAGTCTGAGCGAGCTTGATGCCATATGCGATTTATATAAGATTGACGATTTTTTCTAGCAATGCTTTTGTCTTTACTACTCTATAGTAGTTATATCATATCTGGCTCATGTTGTGATTCATGATGGATACCATTGTCGTCGCTTACGTTTTATAGAGATGTGTCTCTATAGCGAGTAGCGTCAACTTATTACTATACTACTGGCAACCGCTACTCTAAAAAAGCGGTTGATAGCTATAAAATACGACAAGATTATAAAAGGATCAATTTATGGATACCGCCCTATTATTATCTGGCGTGGTTGGGATTGGCATTGCTGCTCAATGGTTGGCTTGGTATTTAAAGCAACCGTCCATTTTATTTTTATTACTGATTGGCATTATCGTGGGCCCAGTGCTGGGAGTCTTCGATCCTGACTTGGTGCTGGGAGAGCTGATGTTCCCCTTCATCTCTTTGGGCGTGGCGATTATCCTATTTGAAGGCTCGCTGACGTTAGAGTTTGACGAGATTAAACAGCATGGCACCGTGGTGCAAATGCTGGTGTCGGTCGGTGTACTTATCACCATTGCTATCGTGGCGTTATCGACTTATCTCTTATTCGATGTCGATCCACTGATTGCTTTGCTGTTCGGTGCGCTCGTGTGCGTCACGGGTCCAACGGTGATTATGCCGCTATTACGTAGTGTGCGTCCCAATAAGACCATCTCTAATATCCTCAAATGGGAAGGTATCATCATTGACCCAATCGGCGCTATTGCCGTGGTTTTGGTCTATGAATACATCATCTCAGGCGGCGAAGCCAGCAGTATCTTATTGTTTGCCAAAATCGTGGTATTAGCGACAGCGATGGGTATGGCAGGCGCTTGGCTGCTTGCCTTCTTGATGCGTCGGCATATGATTCCTGAATTTTTACGCAATGTCTTTACGCTTGCCTTTGTCTTGGTGTTATTTTCAGTATCGAACCATTTAGAGCATGAGTCTGGGCTATTGACAGTCACTGTATTGGGCGTGGCATTGGCGAATTGGCCAAAATTCCCACGCGATACGATTTTAGAGTTCAATGAATCTTTAACCATCCTTCTTATCTCTGTGCTGTTTATTATCCTTGCAGCACGTGTAGAGCTGGAAAGCTTACTTAGCGTTGGTTTCGCAGGTCTGGTGTTACTTGCTATCGTCATGTTTGTGGCGCGACCCTTATCCGTTTGGGCATCGTCTATTGGCTCAAACTTAAAGACCAATGAAAAGCTGATGATTAGTTGGATTGGGCCACGTGGTATCGTCGCTGCAGCCATCTCATCACTGTTTGCTATTCGTCTGCAAGAGTATGATATCCAAGGTGTTGAGCTGCTTGTGCCCTTAGTATTCATGGTCATTATTGGCACGGTTATGATTCAGGGCTTGGGGGCGAAAATAGTCGGCAACTTGCTGGGCGTCCGTGAGCCTGAGACCAATGGCATTCTTATCGTCGGCTCAAATCCCATTGCGCTTTTGGTAGCAACTTCTCTAAAAGATCAGGGCTTTGATGTCATCGTCGCACACAACAACTATACCAATATTGCCCGCGCACGCATGAGCGGTCTGCGTACTTATTTTGGCAATCCTATCTCTGATCATGCCGATCATCATCTTGACCTGATCGGTATAGGTCGTCTGTTTGCCATGAGTATGGACAAAGAGATGAATACCTTGTCTGAGATTCATTATCGTCATGAATTTGGTGAGCGCAAATTGTACCGTCTCAAGTTCAGCGACGAAAAGGTCAAAAGCGAGCGCGATGATAAGCAAGGCAACTTCCACTCGCAGTGGCTGTTTGGCAAAGACGTCACCTATACCAAACTTGCCAGCATGCTGTCGAAAAAAGCCCGTATCAAGATTACCAACATCACCGACAGCTACAGCTTTGAGCAATACAAAGCCGACAATAAGCAATTCGTGCCGCTGTATACAATCGACAAAGAAGGCAAGCTACACGTCATTACCGATAAGTTTGATGGCATCGTGCCACGCGATCGCAAACTCATCTCACTGGTAGTGGAAGATGAAGTACAGCCAAAACCTGTCGACGTGACACCTAAACAAGAGCAGGCGCGACTGGCAGCTGATGCTAACTTTGAGTCCAGCTCAAAAGCACCTGAAAAGCGTAAAGAAAAAGAGCTGAGCGATGATAGTGTTGATGCAACAGAACAATCCACTGCCACTGATAGCGACAGCGCTAAAGAAATAATTGCTGAGCAGAGAGTCGCTGAGCAAAATGCAGATACTGAGGTATCAAACCATTCAAGCAGCAGTGCTGGAACTAAAACCACGCCAGACACCTTGAATGACAAAGTAATAACGTCAAAAGATAAGTCTATTGACGTCGTTAATAAAGGCGTCATATCAGCCAACTCGACAGCGACTTCGAAGGCAATTCCTAAAAATAAGGTGTCTAACAACAGTAGTACGAATGGTAATGGCAACGCACCTAAAACTAAGAAGGGCGCGCTTGATCCAAATCGTCTACCCGACTCTGGTCAAGATAATACAACCAATGCAAGCTCTGATGGCGATATTACTAAAGACAACATTAACAAAGACAATGTTCAAGAAATTTCAGATAATAAAGCGGTGAATAAACAGGATAAATAATCGTTGCCACAGCTTTGTTTTAACACAGTTTTGACAATATCTTGATGACTGTTTTGATACTTTATAGAATATAACAGTTTATAAAACACAAAAGCCTCAACGCAATGTTGGGGCTTTTTATTTGGCTAGGTGATGGCTGTATAAAATCCGTTACGAAACATCAAATCTGCCTTGTACCGCCTGCCATACTCGCGCGCTCACCTCATCGGCTGTGCCTGATGCGTCAATGCGCTGTATCCGTTCGGGATGCTGAGTCGCCAGCGTGTTAAAGCCTTTATGTACCCAAGTAAAAAATTCGGTCACTTGCTGCTCAAATCTATCAGCGGCGCTACGTTTATTAGCGCGTGCCATGCCTTCTAATACGGGCAAATCCAGCCACAATGTCAGCTCAGGTAGTTGCGGCACAAACTGCTCGATAAGTGATTCAATTTTGGCTCGTACCACCGCATCGCCATGTGCGCGCCCAAAGCCTTGATAAGCAATAGTAGAATCGGTAAAACGATCGCATATTACCCACGTCCCACGTTGTAGCGCTGGCAAAATCACCTGCTGCATATGATCGCAGCGCGCCGCAAATAGTAGCAATAGCTCTGTATCATCATTGATGTCGGTCGCAGGGTCCAACAATATAGCGCGTAAACGTTCTGCAAACGGGCTACCACCCGGCTCACGGGTACGCAGATACGCAATATTGTTATCGTCTAAGCGTGTGCACAGCTGCTCAATGGCAGTCGTTTTGCCTACGCCCTCAGTACCTTCAAAACTGATAAAGCGCCCTTGACTGAGTGCGATATCATTGATGTCATTGCTTGTTTTGAGCTGCTTTGCTTGCGACTGGACTGTTTGAGATACGTGGTCTTGTATAGATGCTGACATGATATGACCTTATGTCATTGATGAGCGTTATGTCGTTATGTAGACAGTTGCATAACGCTCAGTTCACGATAGGTTTGAAGAAAAGATAGAGGATTAAATTACTGCGGCGGGGTTTGTGATTTTTTCTCACGCATGACGCCGAGATATTCTTTTACCGCTTGATTGTGCGCCGCCAAGCTATTGGTGAATTTGTGCCCGCCATTACCCGTCGCTACAAAGTACAATGCGTCACTATCTGCTGGGTGCAAGGTCGCTTCGATAGAGGCAGCCGATGGTAGCGCGATAGGTGTTGGCGGTAGGCCGTCAATTTGATAGGTGTTATAAGCCGTTTTTTCATCAATGTCTTTACGGCGAATGTTGCCTTCATAGCGACTGCCCATACCATAGATGATGGTCGGATCGGTCTGCATTCGCATGCCTTTATCTAAGCGATTTCTAAACACCGCAGAGACCAAAGGACGCTCTTCTGCCACACTGGTTTCTTTTTCGATAATAGAGGCCATCACTAACGCCTCATAAGGCGTCTTATAAGGCAAATTGGGCGCACGATTTTCCCACGCTTCAGTCAATACTTGCTGTTGACGCTTATATAAATCGGTCAGTACCTGCTTATCAGTGCTGCCTTCCCCATAATAATAAGTATCAGGGGCAAACCAACCTTCAAGATTGTGATTGACGATAGGGTCGCTACTATTAATCACTTCATTTGGCAATATACCGACCAAATCCAACGCTTGAGCAATACCAGCATTGTCTCTATCATTGCCACTATCGTCGGTCAGCACCTCTTTTTTGATGCCTTTATTGTCTCTTAATGTTTGATACAAGTCTTTAGAGGTTTTGCCTTCGATGATTTGCACTTTTACCATCGATGCTTTTACCCCTTGCCCAAGTATATGTAGCGTTTCAGCAAAGGTAGGGTTTTCTGGTAATTGATAAATACCAGCATGTAAGGGGCCATCGACTTGTGTTTTCAAATAGAGCTTGGCAATCGTGGCAGAAAACAGCGGGATTTGCTGTTGCCACTGCGGCAGTAAGCCATAATAGCTCTGACCCTGCTCAATGGTGATCATTTGCTTTGGCTGCTCAATCCGCCCAAACAATGTCTGATAGATCATCACTAAGAAAAACGCAGCGATAAGCCCCAGCACTAGCAACACTTGATAGCCACGCTGCATAAAGAACGATTGATTATCCGCTTTATATTCGCGTGGCTTAGCCGCTCCACTGATGAGTGACACATCTGTCGCTGGCGTTTCCTCTACCCCATCGACTGCTGGTTGCGTGTCCGGTGGTGTGGTATCGACACGCTCCTCAACACTGCTATCTGGTTTATTCGATGGCGTTTCATTAGGGCGTTCAGGAGGCGTTTCAGATGTAGGCTTGCTCATGGCAACTCGCGAGGCAGAAGTTTGCTAGAATTTAGCACTGAACCGTGCGATTTTCAATGGTATTTGCTTAGCTTATCAATTATCTTGGTATTTACGCCTGCTGATATGGGCTAATATTTCTACCTTCTTTTGGTGTTTTTCCTTTTCTCTAATAACGAAAACTGGTTATGAACCTACATTTTAATCAAAACCTTGCCAAAAATTACAAGTCGCCTAGTCAAATCATTAGAGTACTCAGTGAAGATTGGGTTGCTAAGCAAAGTTACTGCCCTAATTGCGATGCCGAACCATTGGCGGAATTTACTAAAAATAAGCCTGTCGCTGACTTTTATTGTGCAAACTGTAATGAGCAATATGAGCTCAAAAGTAAGCAAGCAAAGTTAAGCAATATTATCAATGATGGCGCTTATGACACCATGATTGAGCGTATCAGTAGCGACAATAATCCTAACTTTTTCTTTTTAACCTATTCTCAAGAATATAGCGTTCACAACTTCCTGATTATTCCTAAGCATTTTTTTAAGCCTGATATGATTGTCAAACGTAAGCCTTTATCAGTCACTGCCAAACGTGCCGGTTGGGTTGGTTGCAATATTGATTTACGACAAGTGCCCGAATCAGGCAAAGTATTTTTGGTGAAAAACCAGCAAGTCATACCACGCGATAATGTCACCGAGCAATTTCAAAAAACCTTGTTTTTACGCGAGCAATCTACGACCTCACGTGGTTGGACGTTAGATGTTTGGCAATGTATTGATAAACTGAACGTTAATTTTTCTCTCAATCAGGTTTATGCGTTTGCCGAACTATTAAAGCTTAAGCATCCCGAAAACAATCATATTAAAGATAAAATTCGTCAGCAGCTACAAGTGTTACGTGATAGAGGTATTATTGAATTTACTGGTCGTGGGCGTTATTGCAAATTACATTAAACGCTTTTCGTTATAACGCTCAGCTCTAGGCTACCCTTTTCAAATATGATTCAATCGCTTAAAAACCCACCACTTCACCAGATAATAAAGTCAAACATTTCATTGGCATAATGCCTCGCAGTGCATTGCAAAAGAATAGCTGGCTTAGTCGTGGCAAATCCTCATCTTTTAATGATCTGATAATGACGGGATGTTTGCTAGTCGATAACGCATCGATAAGCACTTGCCGCATCACGCCAGCGACGCCCGATTGCGCCATGGATGGTGTATACCATTGACCAGTGGTTAGATAGTTTGCATTGTCTTCATAAAGCGGTAGCGTAGACAATTTTTCTGATGCCGTTTTTTCTGATGATAGTGTTGATAAAGGCGAGTCTGATAACTGATAAAAGACATTGCTCATCGTACCTTCAACCCAACGACCACTCATATCTCGTAGCAGCCCCTCACTGATGCTTGGTTTAATATTGTCTTCCAATACTTTGGCTTTGATGCCTTGTAGCTCACCACTTGCCAGCACATTATCAAGGCGATTGAGGCTTTTGAGTCCTGCTAATGGTGGCGGTAAGCAGGCAAGCTGCGAAGATAGGCAAATGGCAGAACTGATAGGCTGCGTCGGGATTAAGCACCCATCAGGCAAGCGTAATTGCTCAGTCGTAGTGACGGTCATCACAGAGGATTTTAGCCAAATCTCACAATCGCTACCAGACGTGGTTGGCACATAGCCATAACCACGGACATCTTGCACGGCGCGAGTCACCATCAGCTTCAGCATGCCTTGTTGTAGTTGCGCGGCATGCGTCCGTATTATAGTCATGACAGAATGACTGTCTAATTCAAGTTGTAAAGCTTCAGCATGGGAAATAAGGCGCTGCTGATGATGAGCCAACCACAGTATCTGCCCATCGATGATCCCCATCGTGGTAAAAAAACCATCGCCATATGCCAACCCACGATTGTCTAGCGATACTGTGTCTGAGCTATCCGTCGTAGCACTTGATGGATGTATGCATAGCCAATTATTGAGCGGCATGATAGCAAGCACAGCTTACTTCTTATCTGTTTGGGCAGCAGATTTATTGATGACCAGCATACAGCTATAAAACTCACATTTTGCCAGTTCTATTTTTTGACCACCGATTACTTTATTTTTGATAATTTGACCATTAAGCATATCAGAAATCAGTTGTCCGCCCTCATCACCCATCAGTTGGCGCGCAAGCTTATGCGCTTTTTCGGCATGGTTTTGACTTATCTCTTTTTCTTTATCAGAGTCAGTAGGATTGGCAAAGTACCAGCCCAGTTCGAGATACTTTTCAGAATCAATCAGATCCAAATACGGCGCATCGGTATCCATAAAACGATATTTGGCGGCTGGATTACTGGCATAGTCGAGGCTGTTCTCGTCAGTGCTCATGACCTTACCAAAAGTCGCTTTGATCTCATCTAAATTATCGACGGTCAGTGACGCTACATTTTTAGTGCCCCATCCTGCAACGTCATATTTCACTTGTGTACCTTGCTGAGCAGTAGCGCCGTCTAAATCGGCGTTCGGCGTAGCATTGTCCTGTACTAGCGCATCGTCAGCGACGGTTTGCTCGCTCATATCGGCATCTTGGTTTTGGGCGTCGTCTTTACTGCTATCACAGCCACTGAGCGACACACCGACTGCCATTATCGTACCGACTAAGAGGGTCTGTAGGCTATTATTCCACATGGGCAATTTACTCACACTTTTAGATGATTCTCAAAATAGTATTAACGAGCAGGCAGATAGGCCGCTGATAATGGACATTATATTTTATAAACAAGCGTTCTTATACTTGGTATTTTATGACTCAGTTTGTTATGTCAGTTTCTTATGTCAGTTTCTTATGACTTGGTTTTTGACAGTTCAGTTACTGATAGTTATGCAACTTCCAAAATATCAATATAAAATTTTCATACTCTCTAGTTTACCCAACTGCTTAACACTTGACCACCCTTTACGTTACGGATAACGCTCCCAGACAGTACAGATTTGTTAAAGACATAATCTGTCAAAAAACCTACCTATTCAAGTGTTTACTCGTTAGACCACCGATTTGTCAAATATCGCGTTATCCCTTATGATGATTGCATATCAATGCCCTTCCACTGATTAATTTTTGCCTCTTACCGCAAGCAGACCTATTATGACCCAGCATTTTATCGTTATCGGCAATCCCATTGCCCACAGCAAATCCCCTGAAATTCATACGTTATTTGCAGCGCAGACGGGTATTGAGATTAGCTATCAACGCCAATATTGCCCCGATGATGCAGCCAGTTTTACCGCGGTGCTTGAGGCATTTTTTCAGGGCGGCGGCGTTGGAGCCAACGTAACTGTACCTTTTAAACAAATCGCTTATGACTGCTGCGCGGCGTGCGGTGGTTTATCGGAGCATGCCAAGGTTGCAGGCGCAGTCAATACGCTGTTACTAAATAAAGCGCTGGTAAAAAGTGGCGTGCCAATCACCGAGGCATTGTATGGCGATAATACCGATGGACAAGGACTGGTCAATCACATCTTAAGTTTGGGTTGGCCATTGAATGGTGCTCGCGTGGCACTCATTGGTGCAGGCGGCGCAGCACGTGGGGTGATATTGCCATTGATTGAAGCTGGTATCGCACATCTTACGATTGCCAATCGCACGCTGAGCAAGGCAACAGAGTTAGTCATTGAGCTTAGCGCGGCAAGCACTACTATTCATGAGCAGCAGATTGAAACTTGTCGCACGACTGAATTAAATGGACAGTTTGATATTATCATCAATGCGACTTCTATTGGTTTATCAGCAGATACGCTACCACTAAGCGACACGCTAAACGGTGACTATGCTTATGACATGATGTACGGACGCACGCTGCCGTTTTTGCAGCATTTTTCTGCGCGTGGCGCACAGATTTCTGATGGTTATGGCATGCTCATCGGGCAAGCAGCGTTAAGTTTTGAGCGTTGGACAGGTCATACGATCGATGTTGCACAAGCGACTGAAACGCTACACAATCGTTAATCAAAATTGACATAAAAAAAGTCGCATGAACTCAGCTCATGCGACTTTTTTTAATACTTTATTTCAAACGTACTGGTGGTTTGACACTCATCAATTAGCCAAAGCGCGCCAGCAGCCAGTTTTCGATACGCCGTAGCGGTATGCGTAAGTTGGTTGAATGCATCACTACTCCGCCGCTCAGACCCACCAAGCAGCCAATCACAGTATCAAAAAGGCGCGTGCGAATCACTTCTTGATAGGCGGACTCAGAAAACGGTAAACCGCTGCCATATTCTGCAATAAATATCGTCAACGGCGTGATAAATATGACTGCCAAACCATAATGTCGATCCACCAACGTCTCGATACAAAGCATCATCGTCAGTATCGCCAGTGCCACCCCCCATATTGATAATCCCCAAGACAACATCCAACTCGCCAAAACCACACCCAATACTGTGCCAAGTAAACGATGTATTTGCTTAATCCACATGGTACGCAAATGAATACCTTGGATAATCAAAAAGCAACTAACTGCTGCCCAATAGGGGTTGGACAGCTGTAAAGTAACGGCGATGAGCAAGGCTAAACTGACAAAACTGGCGACAATCAAACTTTCAGTAATGGTATCTGGCTCGTAGCTATAAATAGGCGTCGGCGTCGCTGGGCGCGTTGCCAATAAAAACAACGAATACAGCAATGCCATCACTAAAGCAAAGCCACTGCCAAGCATCACCAGTCCAGTTGCACGCAAAATGTCTTCCAAAGGCAGCGGTATAAATAGCGCAATAGCGCCTGCCATCATCACAAACAGTCCCGCTGGTGGTGGCTGACGATAATAACGTCCAAAAATCACAATACCAAACGCCATGAGCGTAAATATCGGCAGCTTTAATAGCGGAACTTGCTGAGCAATTAGGCCGAGCGCAAAGCACAGCGACATGGCAAAACCCCAAGCCATCACCGTCACCAATCGATATGGCAGCTTGCCCACTAACGGTATATTCAAAATAACCATCGCCCCCAAGGACGCTTTAATGCCTGACGATAAAGCATCAAAATAAGCGCCTACAAACACAGGGAAACTGATGGCAATCGCCGCGATAATCGGCATATGCCACGGTCTCTTACTACGGTTCACTGTCAGCAGATGCGCCAGCTCCCCATCAATTAAAGCCTTTATGCGAGCAAATAATGCTGTCAGCCAAGATGCTCGCGTTGCCTCACGCTTGGATGCGCTCATAATTGGCTTTCCTTATATCGTAAATGCAGTTAAAAAATATTTTTCTGATACGGCCACATCTATCATAGATAGCTACTTAACCGCAGACGCTGATAAAAACCGAATCCATCAATACATAAATTAATGTTTTGATTTAAAATATTAATTATGAATATTAGTTATTAGTTATATATTTGTCGCTATAGAAGATTTATACTGACAGTAACGCCGCGACAGCTGTTTTTTATCAAGGATGCCTTAACGGCAATCAAAATGGATGAGCTGTTTTTGATAAATCTGAATGACGAGCCGTGATATCGTCTATTCTTACCCCAAATAATTAAACACCCTTTTACATGAAACGTGGCTCAAATACCGAGCTAACCATTTATGATAGCGAATAACTAAAGAGAGCGACTATGTTAACTTACAAAGCACCTTTACGTGATATCAAGTTTTTAATAAATGATGTTTTCGACTTTCAAACTCATTATAAAGATTTGGATAATGGCGAAAATGCCGATCCTGAAACCGTTGATATGATTCTTCAAGGGATGGCAGATTTTGCTGAAAATGTCTTAGCTCCTTTATACCAGCCAGCAGATGCTGAAGGTTGTCATTTTGAAAATGGTGTGGTCACAACCCCTAAAGGCTTTAAAGAAGCTTATGATCAATTTGTAGAAGGCGGCTGGCAAGGTATTTCTTACCCTGAAGAGTACGGCGGTATGAACTTACCGACCTCATTGAACTTAATTAAAGCTGAAATGATCGGTACGGCGAACTGGCCATGGGCAATGTATCCTGGTCTATCAACTGGCTGTATCAATACCATTATGCAATATGGTACCGATGAGCAAAAAGAAACCTACTTGCATAAATTGGTCGAAGGCTCTTGGGCTGGTACCATGTGCTTGACTGAACCACAATGTGGTACAGATTTGGGTCAAGTGAAGTCTAAAGCCATTCCACAAGATGACGGCTCTTATAAGCTTAGCGGTACTAAGATTTTCATCTCAAGTGGTGAGCATGATTTAACGGAAAACATCGTTCATATTGTGCTTGCACGTTTGCCAAATGCACCAGAAGGCACACGCGGTATCTCATTATTTATCGTACCGAAATTCTTGCCAACTACTGAAGGTGAAATTGGCGAGCGTAATGGCGTGACTTGTGGATCGATCGAACACAAAATGGGCATTAGCTCATCGGCTACTTGTGTCCTAAACTTTGATGATGCCGTTGGTTACTTAATTGGTGAGCCGAACAAAGGCCTCAAAGCTATGTTCACCTTTATGAACACAGCCCGTATTGGCACTGGTATCCAAGGTTTGGCGCATACTGAATTGTCATTCCAAAACGCTCTGCCGTATGCAAAAGATCGCCGTTCTATGCGCACCTTATCAGGCACAAAAGAGCCTGAAAAAGTTGCTGATGCCATCATCAACCATGCTGACGTACGTCGTATGCTATTGACCCAAAAAGCCTTTGCCGAAGGCGGTCGCTCGATGATTTATCATTCTGCGCGCTATGCCGACAAAATGGCACAGGGTATCATCAATGGCGATGATGAAGAGTTTGAAAAATGGGATGACAAATTGGGTTTCTACACACCAATCCTAAAAGGCTTCTTAACTGAGCTAGGTATCGAAGCGGCTAAACACGGTCAGCAAGTCTATGGCGGTCACGGCTATATCAAAGAATGGGGCATGGAGCTAATTGCTCGTGATGCTCGTATCGCCACCATGTACGAAGGTACAACTGGTATTCAAGCATTGGATTTACTCGGTCGTAAAGTGATCTTGCAGTCTAAAGGCAAAATCATCCGTGATTACACCTCAAGCATTATGAAATGGTGTGGTGAGTATGCACTTGATAAAGACATGCGTAAATTCGTTTGGGCGCTCACCAAGCTATGTGCTGAGTGGAACACACTAACCGTACGCTTGATGCTAATGGCACGTAAAGATCGTGAAATCATCTCTGCTGCATCAGACGATTTCTTGATGTACTCAGGCTATGTCATGATGGGTTACCACTGGGCGCGTATGGCGGCTGTCGCTTATGACAAGCTAGAAAACGGCGGCGCTGAATCACCAGAATTCTACAAAGCTAAGATCCAAACGGCTGAATTCTACTTTGATAAGTTGTTACCACGTACCTCGGGGCATGCCGAAGCCATGGTTGCACCAAGTGACAGCATGACAGCAATGAAGATTGAGAACTTTGCTTTTCTAGACTAAGTTTTTTAGACTAAGTTTTTTAGACTAAGATAGCATCACAATTAAGCAGTAATTAATAAAAAAAGCGCCTAGCATTTAGGCGCTTTTTTATGCTTAACTAAAAGTACAGCCGTTCTCATTAAAGCCTATCGATAATAAATATACATCATAGATGAGGGTTAATGAGTAACTCATTATAGATAAACGGCCATTTTAGGAGCCAATCATGTTATCCACTGATTATCAAAAAACTTCTTTAGCCTCATCATTTATACGAGTGCTACTGCTCAGTACAGCACTGATCAGTTTTAGCGCAACTAGTGCTACGGAGCTGGCTGAAAACCCTGACACTCCTATTAAATTTGCCCAAGGCGCGATCAGTAGTACGGTCACTGGCAAATTAAGCCCCAATGAAGATGAGCGCTGGTATCGCTTTGATGCCACCAGCTGGCAATATGCCGTTATTAATATTGCAGCACTTACTGGTACGCCGGAGACAGCCAATGTCGGCGTATTACATATGCCAAACGGTACGCAAGATGGCAGCAAAGGCGGTATCGTGTATCAAGGCTGCCTACCCGCAACCGGAGAATATCGCTTACGTATTGCCCGCAACTTGATGGCGACTGAAGGCAAAACGGCTGGTTATAAGGTTGAGATAATGATATTACCCACGTATGCCAGTAAATCGCTATGTGAGTACTTATAACAATTGATGAATCGTTGTTTCGGACGATATCAGCATTTTAGCTACCCAGCATTTTTTTATGATACACCGCGCTAATTTCTTCAACTTCCACACATATCTGTAAGGCTGCTCGCCCTGATTGCTCTGCGCCTATCTCCTGCTCTATCGTCGTCACCAGCAGCCCTGCTAGCTGATTACGAATAACCATGTCACGACCAGTCATTAGTTTTAGATGCGCATAAATAAAGCCATACGCCTGCTCATCATCTTCAACGCCTACCAAAAACGTCTCAATGGGCACGATCCGTGCTTTAATATCAGTCGGCGTGCCAAAGTGCCCACTGTCCCATAACGCTTTATTTAAGGCTTTAAGCAATGATTCTTCATGAGCAATACTGACATTGGGCGTCATTTGAATGGTTAGATGTGGCATGAATATGTCCTTATAAAATATGAGTGAGGGAGTAAAATATTAGCCATCGTTTCAGGATTGATTGAACAGCCCGTCAGCGGCAACGATTTTTAGTCATCAGTAACTTTTTAGTCATCAATAATAGTACTAAAGCAAGCAGCAAGGGTCTCAGCTAATTGTGCTGGTGGCAGCTCAAGTTCTAAACCACGGCGACCACCACTGACGTAAATCGTTGTCTGCTCTGCAGCCGAGCTGTCTATGATAGTCGGCAAGCGCTTCTTTTGTCCCAATGGACTGACGCCGCCTAGCACATAGCCCGTACTACGCTCTACCTGCTTAGGATCCGCCATTTGCACTTTTTTGCAGGTCAGCAATTTATTTGAAGATAGCGCCTTAGCCATTTTTTTAAAGTTTAACGTTTTATCCACGGGTAAGATAGCAACGGCAAGCGCACCAGTCTCTGTCGACACCACCAAGGTTTTGAACACTTGTGACACATCCACGCCTAGCTTTTCTGCCGCCTCTAAGCCAAAAGAGGCGGCATTACTGTCATGGACATAGTCGTGTAATTGATAGTTCAGAGCGCGTTGTTTGGCAAGATTAATCGCTGGTGTCATAATATTTCAGCTTATATCAATAATATGAAAGGGTAGATTTAAACATAATTATTCTATAGTGACTCTTGGTTGCCGCCGAACTATTATTGCGCTAAATACATTAACTTTCAATTATTTGAGCTTATTAAGAGCGGCTTAACTCACTATATAGTAACCAGACCGTATTAATATTAGCAGTATATACAGACACTATATATCGCTTTGATGGCTTTTATGGCATCATAAGCGCAACATATTTGACTATTTTTGATACTGATTATGATACCGAAGTTCTTAAAAAAACGGATTTTTAAAGCGCCAGTCACAACCGACAGCGCTTCTAATACTGACGTCAATCCAATCGCCCCCAAGCCTTATTCCAATGCGCCGATTAATCAAATTTATCGCAAGCTATCGGGGCAGCTACTCGATGTCGCTGTTAAACCTAAGTTATTGGGTGAATTACCTGAGTTCGATACAGACGATCAAACGCTCAGATTTTATGTGTTGCAAGATTATTCGCGCTCCAACAGTATTTTGATTGACCTGCAGACGCAAGAGCACAATTTACCACCAGCATTGGTTGGGGTACATGATGCCGCCCATAATATCAAAGAAAACGCAGCCATCATATTTTTGAACCATCCAAGCGCCAAAGACAGTCAGCTATCGCCGCGCCTGTCACGTTTGGTGTCTGCTGTTTTGCAATATCCAGAGCTAAAAGTACGCTTGGTGCCCGTCTCTATTTTATGGGGACGCGCCCCAGAAAAAGAGGATTCACTGTTTAAGCTGCTGACCGCTGACAACTGGCAAGACCCTAGCATCACCAAGCAGCTCTTTAATATCGGAGTAATGGGACGTGACACCTTTGTACAGTTCCATCCACCTCAAGATCTACGTACCCTTATCAATGATAGCCTTAAAGGTGATGAAGAAGGGTTTTCTATTTTTGATTCACTAGCCGTTGATTCAAAAGAGAACTCTATAAAAGAAGATGATGTAAAAGAAGGCACTGTAAAAGAAAGTCCTGCAAAAGACAGTAATTTAGACATCACGAGTAGCGTGGGCGATGCTGACGAAGCACCAAATTATGCTTTGGTAGCGACCGCTGACAGCAATCGTGAACTGGTACGTATGCTACAGCAGAGGCTTACGGTTTATTTAGACAAGCAGCGTGCCAGTATGCTCGGTCCTGATTTATCAGACAGACGCAACTTAGTAGACAAGCTGGTGTATTCACCAGCTATCAAACATGCGATAGAGGCAGAAGCAGTAGAATCTGGTATCAGTGTACGTGAAGCCCGTGTCTTGGCTAAAGGTTATGCCAATGAGATGGTCAATGACTATTCACATTCCATCGTGCGCGGTTTTTATAAGTTTTTAACGTGGTTATGGACGCAACTCTATGATGGCGTAGAAGTCCATCATTTTGAGCGCGTACGTGAGCTTGCAACTGACTATGAGCTGGTTTATGTGCCTTGTCATCGTAGCCATGTCGATTATCTATTGCTATCTTATGTCATCTACAAGCGTGGTCTGAGCATTCCTTATGTCGCTGCTGGTGACAACCTAGATGTACCCGTATTAGGGCCATTATTACGCGGCGCGGTTGCCTTTTATATACGTCGTAGCTTTCGTGGCAATGCACTTTATACCGCCGTCCTCCGCGAATATATGCACACCCTTATTACGCGTAACACACCGATTGAATACTTTATCGAGGGTGGTCGCTCGCGTTCAGGACGTTTATTACCACCGAAGATGGGCATGCTAGCAATGACAGTGCACAGTCAATTACGTCATTCTGAGAAGCCAGTGGTTTTCATTCCGACTTATATCGGTTATGAACGTATTATGGAAGGTGGCACCTATATTGGTGAGTTAAAAGGCAAGCCAAAAGAATCTGAATCTTTACTAGGCTTACTCAAGGTTGGTCGTAAAATTGAGCGTATCTTTGGTAATGTACATCTAAGCTTTGGCACACCGCTGCATCTTAGCGACTTTATGACAAAATTCGATGTGCCAGCCAATAGCTTGCCAACGGATCGCACCGATACCCCGCTCGATGATAAAGCCAGCGCGATGGTCGATAACATCGGCGTCAAAATCATGCAGCACATCAATAAGGCGGCGGTTGTGACGCCCGTTTCGTTATTATCATTGGTATTATTATCAGCGCCTAAAGCGGCTTTAGATGAAGAAATCTGCCGTGAGCAAATTGCTCTCTATCAAGGTCTTGCTCAGCAGTTGTCCTACTCAGATGATACCGTTATTACAGATATGAGTCCGCAGCAAATCATTGATTATGGTATCAAGCTAAAGCTCATTGAACGTACGCCGCATATCTTAGGCGACATCATTCAGATTGCCGGCAAGCAAGCGGCATTGCTCAGCTATTTCCGTAATAACATCCTTCATGTCTTTATTCTACTGTCTTTTTTAGCCGCCTTAGTGGCGCGTAACGGTCGTATCGAACGCAGTCGTTTGGACAATATTGCTAAGCAACTCTATCCATTTTTACAAAGCGAGCTGTTCTTATATTACCCAGCACATGGCTTGGCTGATACCCTGAACAAAAAAGTCGACAGCTTACTCTCGCATGGTCTAATTGTAGAATTGAGCGATGGCGTACTCAGCGTCCCTGAGTCAAACAGCAAATGCTATCAGCAGCTGCAAGTGCTAGCGACGCCTGTCGGACAGAGCCTTGAGCGTTACTTTATGACGCTTGCCCTACTCGCCCAGCAAGGCTCAGGCAATCTAACTGAAAGCGAAGTCGTTGATCTGTGTCATCTGCTGGGTCAGCGCCTGTCTGTACTATATGCAGACGATATTCCTGATTTCTTTGACCGCGCCTTATTCACCAGCTTCATCAGTGCCTTGACTCGTCTCGATTACTTGCAAAAAGATGATGAAACCGGCGTATTGACCTTTGATCATCGTATCAATGATATTGCTCGTCATGCTAAGTACGTGCTAACGCCTGATATGATGCAGATTTTGCAGCAAGTCGCCAGCTTAGATGAAGAAGAAATTACTCATGCGATTACTGAGATTAGTAATAAAAAGCAGCGTAAATTTGGGCGTAAGCGTTAATTTGTAACCAGCTACAATATTTAATGAGCTAAACTGAATATATTGAGCAAAAAAAGACCTCTAATTGATTAGAGGTCTTTTTTTATCTTTGAATTTGAAATTTCTAAGTAGTTTTTTTTAACAACTACTTTTTAAATAACAGTCCTAGGTCGAAATCTTTTTATATTTCATACGCTTAGGAGTGGCAGCATCACCCATCGTCTTTTTGCGATACGTTTCAAACTCAGAATAGTTACCATCGAACCAAACTGGGCCTTCCTCTTCGAACGCCAAGATATGAGTCGCGATACGGTCAAGGAACCAGCGATCATGCGAGACGACCATGACCGTACCTGGGAAGACCTGAATCGCATCTTCTAGCGCACGTAAGGTTTCAATGTCCAAATCGTTTGACGGTTCATCAAGGAGCAAGACGTTCGCGCCCTGCTTCAATGTCTTCGCTAGCTGTAAACGGTTACGCTCACCACCAGACAATTGACCGACGTGCTTTTGCTGATCCGAGCCTTTGAAGTTAAAGCGACCGATATAAGCACGACTTGGCGTGGTGTAATCGCCAACCGTAATAATATCAAGACCGTCAGACACTTCTTCCCAAACAGTTTTGCTGTCATCTAAGTTGTCACGTACCTGACCAACATAAGCGACTTTAACACTTTCGCCCAAATCGACTGAACCCGTATCTGGCGTATCACGCTCAGTAATCATGTTAAACAGTGTGGTTTTACCCGCGCCATTTGGTCCGATGATACCGACAATCGCACCAGCTGGCACGTTAAAGCTTAGGTTTTCATAAAGCAGACGATCACCAAATGATTTGGAGATGTTATTCACTTCAATGACTTTATTACCTAAACGTGGACCGGGCGGAATATAAATCTCAGCTGTCTCATTGCGCTGCTGGAACTCTGTTGAGTTCAACTCTTCAAAGCGCTGTACACGAGATTTAGACTTGGCTTGTTGACCTTTTTGGTTTTTGCGAATCCAATCCAGCTCTTTTTTCAGTGCTTTAGCAAATGACTCTTCTTGCTTATTCTGCTGCTCTAAACGGGTGTTCTTTTGTTCGAGCCACTCAGTATAGTTGCCTTCATACGGATAACCATGGCCACGATCTAGCTCCAAAATCCACTGAGCGACGTTGTCTAGGAAATATCTATCATGGGTAATAGCAACGATTGTACCGCTATAGTTCTGCAAGAACTGCTCTAACCATGCAACAGATTCGGCGTCCAAATGGTTGGTTGGTTCGTCAAGTAACAGCATATCAGGGCGTGACAATAGCAAACGACATAGTGCCACACGGCGTTTTTCACCACCAGACAGCTTACTCACATCCGCATCCCAAGGTGGCAGACGTAGGGCATCGGCGGCTTTTTCAAGCTGGGTATTTAAGTTATGAGCATCCCACGCTTGAATGATGTCTTCCATCTTGCCTTGTTCTTCAGCAAGCTTATCAAAGTCAGCATCAGGCTCAGCGTATTCTGCATAAATGGCATCTAAACGAGCAAGTGCATCTAATGCTTCACGCATACCGTCTTCGACGTTACCACGCACGTCTTTGCTGTCATCAAGCTGTGGTTCCTGCGGCAAATAACCAATTTTGGTGCCAGTTTGCGCGCGTGCTTCACCACTAAATTCAGTATCCACGCCCGCCATAATGCGTAGCAAGGTTGATTTACCTGAACCGTTAATACCTAGGACACCGATTTTGGCACCTGGGAAAAATGATAAGTTGATATTTTTTAAAATTTCACGCTTAGGCGGAACAAGTTTTGACACGTTGTTCATCGTGTAAATATATTGAGCCATTAACACTCCGATAGACTGCATAAAAGAGGCAAGCGAATCATACTTAGCAATGATGCCAAGCGTGCTGCACCTCAAAATCAGGGTTACAAATTATAAGCCATTATCGCATTGTGGCGCATACCCTGCAAGCCAACAGATTGTTTTAACGATTGTTTTACGGCTTTTGTCACAGAGTGCTCAGCTTTCTAGCTAAAAGCGGTAACGAAACCTACTATATAACCGTTTCGCTTAACATTCTGACTTATAACTGTTTTATAAAGACCACAAAAAATAGCATCAAAACTTTCGCAAATTTAATCAATAGCCGTTAGCATGTTAGGATATCTTAACAAATTAAAGCGACCTGACCTAAGTGATATCCGCTAAATTGGCGCACAGGTGAACACACTATTTATGATATCAATCATTTTGATAATATTAACAAAGGTATTGATAATATGACCAACGGCTATCGCCCTGAAATTATTCAACGTGCGTTTGTCGATTTTATCGGATCGCGCCTACATCCTTTTTGGTCATTGACGACGCCGAAGCTGCGTCTTGTTGCGCGGTATACCCTTAGCGATGACTTAATAGCGCTCAGATTTGAGACCAATCATGCTTTTCGACGGCAATTAGTGGGTTCGCAACGTGGTTGGCAGGGTGGTCAACATCTTAACTTAAGCGTTCTTATTGAAGGTGTGTATCATCAGCGCAGCTATTCATTATTAGGTCTGGCGCACCAACCGCTCTGGTGGCACGACATTACTACTGGCAACAGTATTAATAGTGGCGCTCGCAAAAAGCAACCACCTTATCTTGCGATTACCATTGCTATTAAGCCGCAAGGCTTGGTTTCGGATTACTTAACCAAACATATGGCACTTGGCAGTGTCATTAACAGTAGTGTCCCTAGTGGCTCTTTCACTTTGGCACAATCATCTATAACGGTACAGACAAAATCAGCTGCCGAAAAATCTGCTTCTTTATTATTTATCGCAGGTGGCAGCGGTATTACGCCCATGTTAGGGCTCATCACGCAAGCACTGGACAACGGACATCAGGTGACGTTGCTATATTACAGTCGCACTGAAATGCTCCCGTTCAAAAACCAATGGCAACAACTGAGCACAGCGTATCCAGCTTTCACCTATCATCTGGTCAATACCGAGAAAGCTGATACTTATTTGGCGGGCAAGCGACATTTGAGCGTAGACAGTTTGTTGGCATTAAACCTACCACTGGCAGATACGCAAATATTTGCATGCGGGTCACAGACTCTGTTGACTGGCTTATATAAAGCAGCGGCAGAGATAACCTTACCGCACAATAAAAACCTGCGCGATAATATCATTGTAGAAAACTTTGGTCATGCGTCGCCTGATTTCAATTTTGATAACAAACAGGCGCTCGATAGCAAAAAACACGCAGCGCAACATACTGTTTATTTACGGGCGAGGCAACGGCAGTTTGATAGTAGCACGACATTATTGAATGCCGCAGAGGACGCAGGAATTCGCTTAGCGCATGGTTGTAGACAAGGTATCTGCCAGTTGTGTCGCTGCAATAAAGTCAGCGGTGTGGTCAAAAATATTCACACAGGAAAAATAAGCAGTGATGGTTATGAATCTATTCAAACTTGCATCAACATTGCCATGACTGATGTGGTGCTAGATATTTAGCAACACGATGATAAAAATAAATACTCATAAATACTCATAAATACTCATAAATACTCATAAATACTCATAAATACTCATAAA
>NZ_JADQAH010000039.1:29228-32369 GCF_022129225.1 Psychrobacter sp. Ps7
TGCTCATAAATGCTCATAAATGCTCATAACGGCTCATAACGGCTCATAACGGCTCATAACGGCTCATAAGATAGAAACACAGCCTGCTGTTACCTTATAGCCTACGGTAAAAAACTTAAACAACTTATTGAACCGAACCCAGTACCGACTCTCCGTACCATTTCGGTTAAGGATTATTTATGCGCTTGCTACCACCCGTCACTACTGCACAATCTGCTGTACCCGTTTTGACCCCACTAACTGATGCAAAACAGCAGAAAGCAAAGCAGTTGACTCGCTACCCAACGTTGACAGGAGCGCCCTTACCAAAGGCGCAATCTGATGCCCTCGCTCATGAATTAAATGTGCTTTACCGAAGCGTGATGGATTCGTTAGGTAGTGATGACGCACGATACATTAAACGAGTGTATGCCGCGGTAGTCTATAGTGAAATGACAGCGCGTGGCTTACTGGCAGCGGCTGGATGCATGCAATCAAAATATAAAATAGTCGCGACTTGGTTATTGGGTACCTCGCTACTGAGTCTCAGCAAAATTCTAAACAATATGGAGCTTGGGCATAATGTCATGCATGGTCAGTATGACTGGATGCAGCACCCGTATCTCAATAGCCAAAAGTTTGATTGGGATATTGTCTGTCCTGCCCCATTGTGGCAACACTCTCATAATTACTTGCATCATACTTTTACCAATATCGTTGGTCGTGACCATGATGTTGGCTATCACTTAATTCGCGTGACTGATGAGCAACCTTGGACGCCAAGCGACCGCCATAATATGTTTAAAACAGCGATATTGGCTCTAGGTTTTGAGTGGGCGGTCGCCTTTCATGATATTCAAATCAGTGTCGACGAATACGCGGACTCCCCTGATCGACACCAAACCATGCAACAGAAATCTCGCGCATTATTTGCCAAAATCGCCCGGCAAGTGGGCAAAGATCATATTGTACTACCCACGTTAGCAGGGCGAACATTAGGTCGAGGTAGTGCTATGACCACACTGAGCGGTAATGTTACTGCCAATATCGCTCGTAATCTGTGGACATGGGCGGTGATATTCTGTGGACACTTTACCGAACAAGCCCATATCTATAGCCATCTCGATGCCGATGAGACTAAAGGTGACTGGTATGTGCGTCAAATTCTGGGCTCCAGCAATATTCAAGGCGGTAAGCTGTTTCATATTTTGACGGGAAATTTATCGCATCAAATCGAGCACCATATCTTCCCTGACATGCCAGCCAGTCACTATGCTCGTATCGCACCACAATTACAGGCAATATGCCGCAAGTACAATCTACCCTATAATACTGGACGTTTTGGTACACAATTCCGGCAAATGCTGGGACGTATCCGCCACTTTAGCAAGCCAAGTGCTGAAGAATGGCAGTCTTATTTACATTCACAAACTACGTCAATCCTTGAAACAAATCATGCCGTAACAGAAAGACCAAAAGAGCTGCCCGCTATACGTGGATTAGGTAAATATCTTCCCCCTGTCATGCGCCAAGCCTTATTTTATGCTTGATGTGCAGCTCATATGGAGACCACTGGTCGACCCCTTTAGTCTTAACATTTACTCTATCGACTCTTACGCTAAAGAACTATAAATGTGAATCGAAGGGACTTATACTTTAGTGAATAATCTATTCGGTCATTCAAGCTTTTTTCATTTAAAAATACGCTTGATCCATACTAAAAAAAACCAATAATATTTAATGATAACAATCAATAATAACGGAGAATATCCATGAAAAATCAAGACTCTGAACAAAACCTAACCATCACCCATGATGAACAGGCTAAACGCTTTGAGACCTCTATTGACGGTCATACTGGCTATATTAGCTATCAAGAGCGTGACGATACATTAGTTTATGATCATACTATCGTACCTCAGGAGCTAGGCGGGCGCGGTATTGGCTCAGCATTGGTCAAGCATGCCCTCAACTATGCTCGTGAACAGAATAAAAAAGTGATACCACAGTGCTCATTTGTCTCGTCATATATCAGCAAACATCCTGATTACCAAGACTTGCTATAGTCCACTCTTTAGCAATAAGCCATAGAAAATGCAGTATGCTAGTAAGCGTCATAGTTTCTTTAGAAAGGTTTTAAGCATTTATTATGGTTCAACTTGGCTAATAAAATTGAAGCGTTAATACGCTACTACCCTCCTATTTATTTGCTATCTGCCCTCGTATATTTATCTTTGAATATATGGCAAGATAGCAAATATAGGCGGGTTTTCTGACCTATAATGCCGATAGAATAAAAGGTCTTTACAGTGATGTAATAGCGTCAATGATATAGCTGAAAAAGAGGATTGAAGTTTCGTAAAATAGCTTTGACAGCTACAATGTAGTGCCTGATATAGTTTTTAATAAACCAAACCAAACCAAACCAAACCAAACCAAACCAAACCAAACCAAACTAACATAATAATAAAGGTGATTAATATGAGTAGTTTATCTGATAAGCAAGTAAATTTGCAGCTAGAGGAATTGCCCGGTTGGCAGCGCGAGGGCAATGCTATCGTAAAAACATATCACTTTAGCGATTTCATCGAAGCCATAAGCTTTATGAATCAAGCAGCGTTCCATGCCGAAGCGCTCGAGCATCATCCCGAATGGCGCAACACGTATAACGTGGTAGAGGTGCGCTTGACTACTGGCGATACCGGCGGTATTACCAGCCATGATATTCGTCTGGCGAAACGGATGGAACACATAGTCCAGCCGAAACGTTTATAGTGATGTGTTTGTTTTTATAATGTTTATAAAAATCCTTTATTAGTAAATACATTATTAAATACCAAAAAAAGTCCTCAATTGAGGACTTTTTTTATTTAACAATTTACAGGTATTAATTACATCTTGCGGCTTACAAATGCCACAATAAATAGAATGACAGCGACTGCTAAGAAAATATATGCCAAATTAGCAGACAATCCTGCGACACCGCCAAAACCCAATAAACTTGCTAACAGTGCGATCACGGCAAAAATAATAGCCCAGCGAAACATAACCTTCTCCTTAAAAATTATTATTAGAAAACCAGATATTTAGGTTGATGCAATGGACAATAGACCTCTTGCAAAAGTAGCAAAGGATTTTACAATAACTCATACATTCGCAACT
>NZ_JADQAH010000076.1:0-1490 GCF_022129225.1 Psychrobacter sp. Ps7
ATAACAATTAGGTTTGATAATTAGTTTATAACACTTTTAAGTAGACTTGACTATAGATGCAATGGAAATTCCTTGGGTTTTAAGAACCGATAATGATGTGTCAAAAATGAAAGTTTCAGGTAGAGAATGGAAAAATCCAGCAGGTATAAATAGATGTTTGAGTTTGATAGGCAGAGAAAAAATAGAGTATTTAGGCATTGATACTACATCTAAAAGCCTATACGAGAATGGTACTTGGTCTGAAATATCATCAATTTTGAATGTAAATAGTATTTATTTATCGAAGGTAGACTTGGAATACGATCTCTCGCTAGAGCTACCTGAACAACTTTTAGAGCTTTCTGGAAAAGAGAGCATTGACGATGCCGTGAAATTCTTAGCTAGTAAAAAAGCGATTAGGATGAGAGAGTTTCTGGCTAAGTATAAGTGTTTCCTAAAAGGCATGAATAATAGTGATTTAGCTAGGCCACTATTACATTGTTTATCTCATATTAACAAGTCAGAGGTCTAACATGAGTAAAAATTTTATTCTGTCGGATACTCAACTTAAGGCAATTAATTCTGATAAAAATATTGTTGTAACAGCTTGCCCAGGCAGTGGCAAAACTACAATAATGGTTGAAAAAATTCGTAAGGAAATACCAGCTCTAAAATCTTTTCAAGGTATTATAGGTATTACTTTCACGGTAAAGTCTAGTAATGAGTTAAAAGAAAGATGTAGTAAAGATGGTTTTAATTTAAAGTCGAGTTTTTTTGGAACTATAGACCATTTTTGTTTATCAGAAATTGTTTATCCGTTTGCTAACCGAATATTTGGTAGTGAAGTAAATGAAGTAGAGTGTAAAAAATATGCGGATATAGACGATAGTTTCAAGCATTATCTACCAAATTTAGATGACAGTGGCATTAATCTAACGACTGCTGATTACGAAAAATATTATAACGAATTCATAAAACACTATCAAAACGGATTCGTATTGCTTGAAGCAGTTGGTATTATTGCAAACCATACAGTAAACAATTCACTATCTTGTAGAAGATACATAAAGGCTAGATATAGTTCACTGTATGTGGACGAATATCAAGATTCGTCAGAACCTCAACATCAACTTTTTCTAACGCTTTTATATTTAGGCTTAAAAGCTACAGCTGTAGGTGATATACAACAATCAATATATGCTTGGAGAGGAAGCAGTTCAAAATATATTCTTGAGTTGATTCAACTAAATGAAAATTTTGAGCATCATATTGTCAATGTTAACTACCGCTGTCACCCCTCAATCATAAACTATGCAAATAGATTGTTCTCAAGTAAATGCGAATTATTACATACAGAAAATATTAGAGTTTTTAGAAGATGTTTTGATGGAACTCAATTAGATTTGGTTGTACATCTAAATGATTTCATACCAAAAGTTGCCAAGCATTTCGGCATAACTATAGTCAGTTCACAATAAAATAAATACAGCCCATATCCTGAAATAGCTTAG
>NZ_JADQAH010000040.1:0-30670 GCF_022129225.1 Psychrobacter sp. Ps7
TGCCATTTCGCTTGTTTTAAAACGATTGTATCTTATTTAAAAAGAACTGACTATATCTAATTTAAAAAAGCTCCCAGCATAAGCGTGGTAACTTCATAGAGGCTGGAGTAGGTAAAGCTAGACTAGGACTATAGTAAAAAGATAAAACTTGTTTCATATGTTGGATCTGGTTCTTATATTTCTTTGCATGAGTTATGGCTTCGTACTCATTGCGCAGTTTTACAATATAAAATGTTGAGCTATCTTTCTTCTTTCGAAAACACAAGGCATAAATAGTTTCCTGCAAAAGTCTTTTGTTTTTAATGCCATTATCAATTTTTTCATACAGTACTGGATTTTTTAGGAACTCCTTAATATTTATTTCAAAATCATCTAAATAGAAATCTATCGATGTTTTAAATAAGGTTTTGCGTTTAGTTGTTAAGTGTTCACTAATATAAAGTGCTTGGACCCATATTTTATAGTCACGTTTAGTTGTAGTTACTGTACGATAGTGAGTTGATCGTTGGCTTTCTTTGTCAAATGAAAGTGTATTATTCTCTGCTTTTTTCATAGACTTTTTTACTAAAGCCAGTTCTGAGTATCGTTCATAGCGTTCTTTAGCTAATAGGCATTGCTCAGTAGTGATTTTCCATGCTGAATTTTTATGATAAGCAGGAGGTAGGATTGTAATGATTTTACCAGAACGTTCATCTTGAATTGCTACATAGTAGAATTTATCTTTTTGACTAAAAAATAGTAAATGCCGACGAGATGAACCTGCAATTTGCCCGATGTTCACACATGCTCCATTATCAAGCAGTTTCATTAACTCTAAACTATCTATAGATGTACGCTGAAAGATACGTTTAGCGGCATGAGAAGATGGATAGGCAAAACGTTGTTGACGGAAACTAAAGGCTTTCTGTTCTCTGTTGCTCATAAGCTTACCCGCCTAATTCAATTTAGCTGTCATCAAGTAATGCATGGCTATTTCTATATCTTATCCTCGCCAATATCAGGGTTCTAGTCAACTAATTTAGAGAAAATAATAATTTATACATATATGCAGGCCTTGAGTGTAAATATTAAAAACTTCATAAAAATAGCTTCGGATAAAGTCGAAGCGTTTTAGTAAGGACATCTATTGAAATTGCGTTTACGATAGATACGATTAATATGGTTACCAAAGAAGCAGTCATAAATATGTTTACTAGTGATTTATCTGTATATTTAGCAGAGTATTTGCTTAAAGATTGTCGAAGTATACAGCTGATTAGCAAGTGCTTCATAAGAAATATAAGGCTCATGAACCTCATAATGAAATAGAAGCTTTAGTTATAGGAAGTTATGTTGAAGTGTTAAAAAAAAGGTCGCTATAGACCTTGAGATTGAGTTCAGTTTCATTATTAGAAAATAAACCACCCATCTCTACAGATATTTTGAATAGGATACCTTATGACCGATAAAGTCATTGAAGCCATTAATAGTGGCACATTAACTGCGGATAACTTAACCCATGAAACACTTAGAGAAAAATACAAACGCCAACCTTATGAATATGGACCAGAAGCACTGAGTAGAGGTAGAGGTATTTTCGATGATACTGACCAATTAGATCAATACTTGTATTCTTATGGCAAAATGGGTAATGAGCAATGGGAGAAACAGTTTGAGTTTAGTATGATTGATGGCGATACCACAATTATTGACTATGGTTGCGGGCAAGGGTTATCCTTTTTGAACCTAGTCTGTAGATGGAGTCATGACGATGACAAAACATGGCAAGACTATCTCAAGTCTGTCATTCTTATTGAGCCATCACAGATTGCTTTGAACCGAGCGCAAGCGATTGCACAGTTAAAGTTTCCAGATGCCACTATCCGGACTATCCATAAAAAGTTAGAAGAGTTGGATAATGACGATTTATCATTTGACGCCAACAAAGTAACAATTCATATATTTTCACAGATTTTAGACATAACCCTTACTGATAACTTTAATCTTTTGGAGTTTTTTGAAACCATTACTTCAACGATTGGCACGCACTATATTCATGTCGTAAGTCACGAAGTGGACGATATGAATGATCAACAAAATATATTAAAGCTCTATAAGTATATTGTTAATAAGCATGTACATGTTGATGATCCAACGGATGAAATATGTCTTGTTTTAAAAACAGACCCAAAAGAACCTAGAAAAGTAAGAAAAATAGCCACTCATATGGCTTTAAACACTTTTAATACTCAACGCAACAATAAGAGTTACACAGCTATGTTTGCTTGTATAACAACTTATTAAGAGAGAACCCTATGGACTTATTTGACACCGATAAGCACATTTTACCTTTTAAGTTCCCTAATGATATTGCAGGCTGTTCTTATCAGTGGAATCCAAGAATAAAGGGTTTTGATATTTTAGTGCCTAATGGTAAGTTATTTTTCGCACCTAATTTTTTTGACGAAAAAATCAGTAACCGAAGTGTTGAGTATTTTTTGGAAAATAACAGTCACTACTCTATAGAGAGCGACTGGAAATCTATTCCTACTAAAGAGTTTGAACAACTGATATTCGATAATATTGCATGGCAACAAGAATATATCAATCTGTACGGGCGCAAACCCATACCTCGATTGACAGCATGGTATGGTGATGAGGGTAAGTCTTACAGCTATTCAGGTATCAAACAACAGCCCAACACTTGGAATAAGGGGTTAACTTACATCAAAGAAAAAGTAGAAGAGGTTGCAGGTGTTCATTTTAATAGTGTTTTGCTGAATTGGTATCGTAACGGAGACGATTATTTAAATTGGCACGCTGATGATGAAAAAGAGCTAGGTATAAACCCAGTGATAGGCTCTGTCAACTTCGGTGCAACCCGCGATTTTCAGATCCGAAATAATGCAAATCGTGATTTAAAGTTGACTATACCTCTCGCACATGGCACATTGCTAATAATGTCTGGTGAATTACAAAGTTACTGGCAACATGCAGTCCCTAAGCGAAAGAAAGTTAATAAATCACGACTTAATTTAACGTTTAGAGTAATTATATAATTTAAGATGCCATTAGGTATAGAGCACTATTTTAAATTAAGTGCTAGTATTATAAAAACCGTTAATTTTCATGAGGCGAATATGTATATTACGAATGCTAATCTAAAGCGTTTAATTGAAAGTATTGACTCTGCAGAAATTGACACTAAAGAGTTAAATATTAAGAGTGAAGTAATCAATGATATTTTGTCAGACGAAGAGTTGGAAGATTTAAAGCATGCTAAAGCATTTTTCCTAGGTAGAAGTTTTAATATTTCTGAGTTAAGACCTATCGAAATAATAGATCAGATGAAGTATCTTAATGAAGGCCATAAACCAGCATATCACTATAATGAGGATTGTCAGAAAGCAAAAATGCATTTTGATGACTATATAATACCAGATATCATAAGATTGAAAGGTCCTGCCGAGGTGGCTCGTTATCGTATAAGAGCTAAAGGTTTAGAACTTTCAAATATGGAACATTGCCTTATATTGGCTGCTGAATTTGGAGTATCACCTGAACTTATATATCAGAAGAAATTTGAAAAAAATAGAGGAGTTGATAGTTTTACTTTGCAGGATTTAAGCTATTTACAGGGTTTAACCTCACAACAGTTAGATGAAGAGTTAGAAAAAGTATCTAAAGCTTTAATTGAATTCTTAAATGCATCTTCATTACATAGAGATTTATATAACTTAAGATTTAGAAAATACAGCTTTATCAGATGGGTAATGAAAGGAAGAGATGAAGATACAGTAAATTTAGCAAATGAACTCGCAAATCATAAGCAGTTAGCGATAGCTATTATCGAGCAAAAAGCAAAAAAAGAATCTAACTTTGATCAGTCCGGAATTGAAGAGCGCCTTCTAGTACATCTTAACTTTGTCCCATGTAGAACATGTATATAAAAAACTATAAATCGTTAAAAGTTACTGAGAGTATATTATGCAACAAAGTGTCAATAAAGCATTGATAATAGGGCATGTAGGTGCTGACCCTAAAGGAGTATCTTTTAAAGATGGTAATATGATTACTAGTTTTTCAGTAGCCACCAACGAAAGCTGGAAAGACAGAAATGGTAAAAAACAAGAAAACACACAGTGGCATAATATTGTTGTTAAAGGGAGATTAGCGGATATAGCTTTGAGACATATTAAAAAGGGATCTCATATATACATAGAGGGTTCAGTAAAGACTAGGAAATATAATGACCTGAATAATCGTCCAGTCTATATTACTGAAATCCATGCTCATAGTTTCCAAGATATAAACTATTAAGTATAAGTTAAGTTCATAATAACGATTCAGGTGAGATTTTCCTAAAAGTGTTGTAACTGCTTATAAAATTTCACCGCCAAAATTCTTGAAGTTAATCATACATACTGTGTTGTTCGCCACTAATAAGCCGCCAATCTGCGGGTTCTCAGACTGTACGCACACAGAGTTGCCAATAAGAATGCCATTTAAATTGTACCTATCAACTAACAAGGATAGGTTTTGGGCGAACTACCTAAGAAAAGTATTCCCATATTTTCTGACTGATGAACCTGTACGAACTTCTAGCGTTTTTCTTCCTTAAAGAACGCGACTCCACACATAGAAACTGTACTCACAACCTGGAACTCTCTCTCCTGTAGCAAAAATCCCATTGCTTATATGGGTGAAAAATGCTGTGAGGCTTAAATTAGTCTTCCTTATGGCTATGTGCTAGTAACCCTGTCCGATTGCTACAACTGGCAATCAAAAGAGCGTAGCAATTGAGTATATACATAAGAATATGAGCTCAGAGGTGATGTATGACGGGTACAAAGACAGACTTATTCCAAACTTAAATACACCCTGTGTGACTGTAATGGATAACGCCAGGTTTCGTAAACACAAACGCATTAGGTCAGTAAAGATTGAACCTGATGAGACCTTTATAGAGCAAGCAAAGAGGCGTGTGGAAATGTCGCGCAACTACTACGATTTATAATTCAAATAATTACCAAACTAAGAGAGAAATATTATGCGCGGAGTCAATAAGGTCATCATCATCGGCAACCTCGGTGCAGATCCCGAGGCACGTCAATTTAATAACGGTGGTAGTGTTACCAATATCTCAGTAGCGACCTCTGAGCAATGGACTGATAAACAAAGTGGCGAAAAAAGAGAAGCGACCGAATGGCATCGCGTCTCACTATTTAATCGTTTAGGTGAAATCGCTGCTCAGTATCTGCGTAAAGGTAGCAAAGTCTATATTGAGGGTAGCTTACGCACTCGTAAGTACCAAGCCCCTGACGGTAGCGACCGTTATGCGACTGAAATTCGCGCTGACCAGATGCAGATGCTAGATAGTAATGACGATAACACAAAACAAGTCAGTCATCCGGACCATCAAAAGCCTCAGAACGACCAGCAAACACCGAACAATAAAATAAATAAAAGTAATGTTAATCAGGGGCTTCCACATGGGCCAGTAGATGACGATATTCCCTTCGCTCCTCACTTTGACGGTCAGTTTTAAAATTTCGGAAATAACTATCAAAACGTTTGAAGGGCTTGTAGTTGTGATCATCGGGGTACCCTAGATTCTGTTTAAATGCAATTTAGGAAATACATACACAAAATCAAACAGTGACTCAACAGCTGAGGCAATTAAATGAATATCGCTTAGAAAATGAATGGCTAACTTATAGTGCCGTGTTGCAATAGCACGGTATTGCTTTATTTTTGCAAAGAATTTTTCTATAAGTATTCTAGGTTCTAGTCTATTGCATTTAGAGGAAATAATATCATTACCTTGTACCGCTTTGATGTGCTCAAAAAGTCGGGCATCAGCATTATCAGCCCTGTTGACCAGTAACCCCGCCAAGCATAAGATACTAATCAAATAGCGTTAAGGTGTCTGACTCAAGTAAATCTGTTTCGGATACACTTTGGATGGTTACCGTTCAATTAATTTGTTAGAAAAAAACTTATCATTTAGAAAACCTAAATATTATAAATAAATAAAATGGGGTGTGGCTTACTTGTGATTAATTTTTACTTAGACAATGTCTTTTTGATTACTGTTACAATTATAAGTTTAGCTATATTCATACCACTTCTGGGTATGTTTATACTTAAACAACAAGGTTCAACAAATCAAGGTAAGCTTTATACTAAAGATAGAGATTTTCTTGTACACTTCAGCACTGCTTTACTGATGGCTGGGCTTGTAATACCAGTAGTAATTGCGTTTATAGTTAAGATGATTCCTGATTTTATTGAAGATGCTGCTCCTAAAGCAGGCTATTTTATTATAGCTCTTTCTATTTGGCTGATCTTTATTAACATTAAACGTTTTAAGTTTATTGAAAAGAGCAAGTTGATTGACTCAAAAAATGTAGAGGAGGCTAGGTATTTAGAGAAAAAGATTAGTAAGTATAAGTTTGATATGATTTTAATAGTTATATTTATTATTTATATGATAATATTGTTTAATTTATAACAAGCGTACAATTGTCTATGAATAACTACATCGCTGTATTTTTCTTATTTCCTATGCTAATGATCCCAATTACAACACTATGGCTTTGCTTCAAACCTAAATGGTTGCAGTCTACCCATTGGCTGCCAAGCAATCGGATACTGTTAATTCTATATGCTGCCATAGCGTGGGTTATAAGTATTTTAATAATAATTATGCTATATGACTGGGATCATCAAACGACAATTTTTGAGCAACTAGTAGCAGGCTTAGGTTTCTTAGTATTTAGTTTTGGATTTATATCAATGTTCAAAGACCAGTTGATTACGAAAAAGTGAATTATTAGAAAAATTATGAGGGCGTGTTGAATATTCAAAGTTTTAGCCAAATATAGTCAGTTCAAAATAAAAGTGTTATGCCTTGAACAAATATCATAAAACAATTTGGATAAGTCATTTTCCATCCAGCCTTGGCGTAGAAACTTCACTTGAGCCCATTTTTTCTCGATAGGGTTTAGGTCTGGGCTGTACGGTGGCAACCATAAAATACGATGACCATGTCTATTAAGTAGCTTTTGAATACGCTTACTCTTATGAAATCTGGCGTTATCCATCACAATCACGCATTTGGTTTTGAGACTTGGGATTAGTTTGTGTTTGCACCAGTCGTAGAATATGCTGCTGTTAATGTTGTGCTTAAAGTAATCTAGTGCAAACAGCATCTTTTCATACAGAGCACCAATAACGTTGGTTCGCTTTTTACCTTGCCAGTTGTAACTATCGATACAGGGTTTACCAATAGGCGCGTAACCATGAGAGCGAATGGTCTCGTGCTCAAAGCCGCTTTCATCCATATAGACGATGGGATAGCCTTGTTGTTTAAAGTTATCAAGCTTACTGTGGTATATCGCTCTTTTGATCGGACAGGCTTTTGGGTGTTCTAAGGTCTTTTTTTTGACTGATGCCTAGGCGCTTTAGGGCATGATAAATGCCTGTTTTACTACAGTTTAGACGACGAGCTCGCTCATACTGGTAATCATCGGGATGCTCTTTAACATCATTAAGTAGCACGTCATCTGGTATTTTATAGGGTTTGGTTTGCCTGGTTGTTTTGCTATGAACACGCCGCTTCCAGTTTTGTATGGTGGTTGGGCTGAGATTATAGAATTCAGCTGCCTCGGCAAAGGTCATACCCTCATCTAAGCTTTTTAGCACTTGTTTGCGAAAATCTAGTGAGTAAGTCATGGTCTTTATAATAACAATTGGGTTTGATAATTAGTTTATAACACTTTTAGGTGGGCTTGACTATATTTGCCACACCTAATAAGAGCGTTTTCTATCACCGATATACTCATTATTCACCTAGTGCTTGCAAAACATAGCTATTCAGAAAGTTAAGCAAACAAATATAGGGTATAATTATTATTTCTTTTAATTTGAGTTCTAACTATGGCATTAATAAATTGTCCAGAATGTTCAAGTCAAGTAAGTGATACAGCTCTTGATTGTCCATCATGCGGAACATCCTTAAATAAACTCAAAAGAAGTTTTATGGGAAATATTTTTAAATGGCTATTTATTTTATTTAATATTTTTATGCTCGTTGCATCGTTTAAAGCCTGTGGGGGAGTCTCTGAAGTCTATAGTTCTTCTCAAAATGAATATGAACAAGCGGGTGCAGCAATTGGATCAACGATTGGAATGGGACTGATTTTAACGCTTTGGGTCTTTGTTGATATCATTTTAGGGTTATTTGTCTTGTTTACTAGACCAAAAAGATAAACTAGGTATAGCCACTAAAAGCTGTGTATGTAGATTACAGATGGTGTTCTATGATAGGCGTCACTCTCTAATTTAATAGACAGGTGACCCTATCGGCTCATATTCCACTCGATTATATTATGAACAAGCACCTGCTTGTTGTGCACCATAATTTGCTTCGCTTACAGTATATTTACTTCCAGCACTTGATGAGAGTTGTTCGATAAGCCCATCACAAGAGAAGCCTGTCATATCAAGATACTCTTCTGCTGATCTTACAGCTTGCTCATTCCAATCAATGTTCAAGCTATCTATCGCAATGGTGGCATCTTCAATTCCATAACCATCGCCATATTCTGACGAAAGCTGCTCGATAAGCCCTTCGCGTGAAAATCCTGTCATATTTATATATTGCTCAGCTGATCTGACTGCATTTTTTTGTGGGCGACTAAGCCCTTCAGGCTTAACTTCTTCCTGAGCAATGTCCGCAACAGATGTATCAGCTACTTCAGGAGAGTCAGCAACGACCAACTGCTCAGAAGAGCTTTCATCTACGTTAACTTCAGTTTGTGAAGAGTTATCACCAAAAATAACTCCGATTATTATAAAACCGACAAATATAATAGCGACCCACTTAAGTGACTTCTTCATTCTTGTAACCTTAATTCCAAAAAGAATGTTGGATAAATTAGCTATTATTGCATAATCTAAATATAAGGCATGGCAAATACCCTGAATAGTGCAACTGTTTCCATAACGTTAAAGAGTTTTAGTGAATGTATTCCTTAAAACTCTTTAACGTTATAACCGTATTTTTTAGCCGCTTCTTCAATTGCACCATCATAATTATGACAAGTATGTAGATATAACTCAGCATCAGATATTAATACACCTGAAATAGCTCCTTCTGGATTGATAGGTACAATCGTAATTTGATCTCCTATTTTTACGGTAGGTTTTTTAATAGAGCAAGTCACATATACATTGTGGAAGTCATGATTCCATAACGTCTTTTTTGCATCCCACTCTCTACTACCACCAACAAGTTTTAGCTTTATAGACGTCGCTTGAGGTGTTTTCTTTAATATCTCAAACTTCATTACTTTTACGACACTGCATGGATCTCGATAACAAGATTCCGAGATAGTACCTTTCTGTATCCCTTTATGATTAAAAGTAGGATTGGCAGCATTTGCATCGAAAGTGAGTAAGAGTATGGAAACCAATAAAAATTTTGTCGATAGCTTCATTATGCAATATTCCCGAACTATGTTCTATTTGATAAAAACTAAGACTATAGCAGTAAATGCCCTGAACCGTATGAATTTGAAACAGTATTCAAGTCGCAAAAAAATCTAAAAACAGCCGGTTGTTCATATAGAAACGTTATGACAAATGACTTTGGTTAGAAGCAGTCGGTTTCACTGGTTCCACTTAGGGATAGGTCACCAAGAAAAGCGTGGTTTGACTTTTATTATCAGGCTGCGTTACTAAAACCTCCTAAGTTTGTTTCTACTGACTTGACAGCAGTTGTCAGTTTTTAATCTTTGAAGCATAGCTAGCATATTAGATATTGATAAAGTATATGAATGAATATCCCACAACACAATGTTTAAAGAGACCTAGATTCAAATAAGAAGTGCAACGTTTTAAAAGAATGAGTTGAAGAGTAAGATGTACCGTGTTGCATTTCAAACTTCAACTCCTACATATCAGAACGTTATGAAACACTATACACATCTTCAAGAGCAAAGATATCAAATATCAGCGCTATTGCAAGCTAAAAAGAGTCTCAGTGAAATAGCTAGAACTATCGGCTGTCATAAATCAACGGTGAGTCGAGAGATAAGGCGAAATATAGGACAAAAGGGTTATCGCCCCAAACAAGCCCATCGTTTGGCAAAAGCGCGCAAAGTTAAGAGTAGCACACAGATCAGCCGCTTTGGCTGGTGCTATATTGAGCATCTACTCAGCAAGCACTACTCACCTGAGCAAATCACAGGGCGACTGAGGATGCTGGTTTGGGAAGATGTCCCACGCCATGAATCGATATACCAACACATCTATACTGACAGAAAGGCAGGGGGTGATCTACACAACACACTCAGATGTCAAAAGCGTTATAAGAGACCGTATCTGCAAGGCAATGATAGGCGCGGGAAAATAGCGAACCGCTGTGATATTTTCAAGAGCAAAGATATCAAATATCAGCGCTACTGAGCGTCCTAGCATCATTGAAACACGCAGTCGTATGGGCGATTACGAAGGAGATACGGTGGTTGGTCATGGACATCAAGGTGTTCTGGTTACTTTAGTAGATAGAACGACTAGAGAGACTAAGATCAAAGCGCTACCCAATCGCAAGGCATAAGCTGTCACACAAGCTTGTATTGGCATGCTAAAAGGTGAGCAGGCGTTAAGCATCACCTTTGACAACGGTAAAGAGTTTGCTGACCATGAAGCGATGGCAACCGCGTTAAAGGCTAATATTTACTTCGCTCAGCCTTATCATTCTTGGGAGCGCGGAACGAATGAGAATACCAATGGTTTAATTCGTCAGTTTCTACCTAAGTCGATGCGTCTAGATAACCTATGCAGGCACTTAGTTCAGTCGATTGAAGACAGTTTAAATAATCGACCTAGAAAGGTGCTAGGGTTTAGAACACCGCTTGAGGTAAAATCTAGATTCGGGTGCGTTGCACTTCGATGTTGAATCCAAGAGAAATAAAACTAATATCGATTTTTAGTAGAAATAACTTTTTAACTAAAGTAAAATAACGTAAATGAATTGTTTCAATAGAGTTGTTTTAAGTTACAAAATTATTTCTTGTTATTAATTTTTTTGCTCAGGAAAAATTTATAAATATTACAGCTTTAACAAGATTATAATTAGCCACCTAAAGTTAATTAGCTATTAAAGTAAAACTATAATAGACCTCTTGTATAAGTCATCGTTAGGCCTTTTCATTCCATAAATGCAAGTCATTGAGCTGGTAATTTTGCAAGAGGTCCTATAGTTGAGCAGTTTATCGTATTAACTACATATAAATCTGATTATGAATTTCTAAACTTATTATGTGGTTTCTTTACCATTGCCTAATTTTTGTATCACCCTATCTATAACAATGAGAGCTTCATGAATAATTCGATAATAAAAGCAGCAGCAATAGCAGCTATAATTGCAGCCCTTATCAGTGGTTTAATGGTTTTGGAAATGAATGAATTAGCCCCTGCTTATAAACAAACGGGGCAGTTGGTATTTTATATTTTTATTACTTTTATATCGATATTTACAGGGGCTGTCGTTGCTGCTATCTTCTTTCATCGTAATCGCAAAAACCCACGCATCATGGTTAAACGTGCAAAAATTATCTATGCAGGGTATGCCGCAGCAATCTCTGGGTTAATATTTATTTTGCCAAACCTCCTGCTCAAACAATCTGCTGCCTCTTGTATAAAACCCAACATATATGCGGTAATATCAGACCCTTTAAATATTCAGGTCTGTATGAATATCAAATCGGTTTTGCTCACTAAAATCCTACCTTTTACTACTCCCTTATTTTTAGGAGGCTTAATCGTCAGCGCCATCGTTATTATGATGGTTAGTGTACTCACTTATTCACTGGTTACCGCTAAATTCCTATATAGCAATAATAGATAGTCTGGTAGTAATTATTTTAATTTAATCCAGAAAAATTATCTAAGCTAAAAATGATTCAACCCAAAATCTCATAACTATATCTCGTTATATTTCATTGTTCGAATTCTGCAGGAGCGTGTCGTGTCAAATGTTTTAATTGGAGTTGGTGGTTCAGGTCAGCATATTATCCATGCTTATTTACGTTTATTAGCACTGGGTAATGCCGGCTCGACAGATATCCCGCATGTTTATATTATTGATGCCGATGCTCAGTCTCAGCAGATTGCCAATAGAAGAAGTCAGTTAGTACCCGACATTCAAAGCCTGCATGAATATCTACGCCACAGAGGTATAGGAGGTAAAACTAAAGAAGCGAACTTCGATATTATTCGACCTTATAGCCAAAACTTATCTACCAATAGCGATTTGACTGTTAAGAACGTTTTACTGGCACAAAAAAGCAATACCACAGAAGAGATTAACGCTTTCTTTTATGAGCAAGACCTTAATATTAAAGTCTCTGAAGGTATGCATGCCAATCCAAAAGTAGGCTCAACTATCTTTGGCGAAAAGCTTGGACGGGTGCTTGATAGTAGTGGCAAGATTGATACCAATAATAGACAATTGCTGCAAAAGGAATTTTTCTCATTATTCGATGATGATGTCACAGGGATTAATACTACGGATTGCAACATTGTCATCGTCGGTTCGGTATTTGGGGGTACCGGTAGCGGTATCATTCCTACTTTAGCGCGCACGTTTAATGAAGTTATCAATAACTCAAGCTCTGGACGCACAATAAATCTAGCAACGGTGGCAACCCTGCCATGGTTTCAGCTTAAACCGGGTGAAGACGGCTCGACCGGAAGTGCCTTTGATGTGGGCAAATTAAAACGTAATACCGCCTTTGCCTTAAGGAACTTCCAATATGAATTGCAGGCTAATAGTAATAATGCCGTAAGCTCTATTTTTATACAGTCGGGCAGTCTGTGGCAAGATATCCAAAGACCCAGTGCGGGTGATTTTGATCAACCTGAACATACTCATGTGGTCAATCTACTCGCCGCGAATGCGGTTCAGCATAGCTTTGCAAGGCACTTTGATGCCAATGAGCTTTTTATGCCCATGAGTCAGTTGTCTCATGAGATTAAACAGGGGCATTTCCATCCTCACACCTCAAAAGCGCTACATTTCCAAGACTTTACTAAAGGTAAAGATTTCGTCAGTCTCTGGATGCTATTGGTCAAAAATGCCTTAACGATATTGGTGATCCAAGCCTTTATCGAGGTTTTGAGTGATTATTCTGAAGGGGTGATTAATCATGCGGTATTAGGTGACTCAGCGCCAGAGTACAATGCTGTTAGACAATTACTAGACGCTGTTCGTGAGAAATTTGGTATCGGCTTAGAAAGTAAAAAAGCGTGGCTGGGACTTAAGTCGGTGAACTTTGTGCCAAAAGTAGTGTACACCAACTTAAAAGACGCGTTAACCTTTGAACAGAAGCAATATCAAGATACCGTGAACTGGATAAGCAAACATGATTATGATAATCAAAATGCTTCGGGTATCATTCCAGAATTTAGGGCGTATCATAATATCAAAAGCGCAGTCAATGCCAATGCGTTGTGGTCGCAATTAGTCGGTACTAATGAGCAAACAGGCTTTGAGAAAGACGAATTATGGCAATCTTGCGCCCTTAAAATAGTCGCGAATACGCTCCTTAGTGAAGATGGTGGTATCGATACTACCCTACAGGCAAAAATCAATACTATTTTAGAGCAAGGTGGTAGCGATGAGAAAAAATATGCAGGTTTAGCCAGCAATCTTGCCAGCTCAATATTCAAAAATCTCAATCAGTATGTCAAACCTAGTGAAGAATTTGGAGAGAAGTTCTCTGAATATAAAATGATGTCTGATAACGCGCAATCGATTAGCCAAGTGCAATTGCAAATGCAGCAACAAAAAGGCGATATCGCGCATTATGGCGCGATGGACTGGAACTTACAATTGGCAGGTGATGTCGCCACGCTTGACATTATGGACATCGAGCACCCTAAAACCTTACGTTGGTTAGATGCGCTGCACCCGACTTCTACCACCGCCAATCTTATCAACGTTATTCAGCTGGACGAGCGTATCTCTCAAGGCGTACCCAATATTTTAGCGTCTTTTCTATTACAAAAGTGGCGCTTGCAGATTCAAAATGAGGTCACTGTTTCACAGTTATTAGAAAATGATAATACTGCTTATTATAAAATCAGCGCCAACAAATTCCAAAGTACGGAGGTGGGGTTATATCTATATGCCCAACGCGTTATCGAAGCGGCGTTTTGGCTGTTAATCAGTGGGTCGACAGAAGTCATTTATACCGCTATCCCATTAGATGGCACTAATGCTTATCATCGTTGGCTCAAGCGCGAGCTGCTGACCCAAAGCTGGTCTGATACTCAGCTCGGTATGATCGTCACCAATGATGCCGAACGCACACCATTATTTTTATGGAATGGCTATTATTGGTGTTTAGCGGCAAATAATACCGCTCAAGCTTTCTTTGCTGACTTATTACAAAATATGCAACTGCCAAGCTTGCGTTATAGATACGTTGATTTATTCTCCAGAAAATCAACTGGGGATAATCAAAAAACCACCTCATTAGATAAATTCTTTGCCTCACAGCTCAATGCCTTGCGAGTCCGCCTTAAGAGTCGTAAAAACAGTAGCGAAAATGCCAACGAAAACATCCTGTTGACCGCATTAACAGGTATCTTGACCGATCTTCCTCAACCAACAGCAAACAGTGTGGTCGCTGCCCTGCGTACGCCACTTGAATTAGGCTGCCGCAATGTAGTCACGCTCGATGAGATTGGCACCTCAAAATCGATTGTTAATATCAGTAGCTATTTGATTCAAAATCCACAAGTGGTTATGTTAGATAAGTTGCCTGATAATAATGGTAATATCGTTAATATTGAACAGTTTTTACCGGTCAAAAAAGAATACTGGCTTGAGCCTGCCGTAATAGAGCATTTGTCTAAAGATGATAGCGAATCGGTACATACTAGAGTCAAATTTAACGGCGAGAGTAATAACGAATGCTCAATACAATATACTAAATTGTATGTGCCTGAGCTTGGTTGGATGGACTTTAAACAAGGTGCTGATGCGACCAAACCTATTATCGCCATTACCCCTTATGACTTAGCGTTTGGGGTGGGCGTATGGCCAAACTTCAAAGCAGAGGGTTGGAATTACTACTTTATCTCCGTAGATATCGAAAAGCGTAACGTTTATCAAGACCTTGCCAATAAGCTACAGACGGCTTTAGGCTCAGAGAAAATGACCATTACAATATATTCTCAGGATTTAAAACACGCTGAAGCCTTTGGCTTTGACGCCATTCCAATAAAGATTAATTTTGTCCCTGCGGTTATCGAACTCTCTTGTGGCGATACCATCATTGCCACGCAGCCGATTATACTGACCGAAGATGTCAAGTCTGGTAATAGCCATATAAAATGTATTGGTCTGGATTTTGGTACTTCAAATACCTGTATGGCGATGGCGTATAACGATCAAGGTCAAGTTAAACGAGAAAACCTCAATCTTGCCAACACAGCAGATAGCCCAAGAATGGAATGGCTGGTTTATTCAGAATCCGATGACGATAAAGGTAGAGATGATTGGCTAAAAAACCGCAGTGCTTACTACTTACAGCGTCAGGCTAACGTCAGTCAAGCAAATAGCTATACAATTCCTAGTGAGATTTTATTGGGTCTTAGTATACGTGAAAACCCAGATGGCACCAATCAGACCGCTGTTCAGTTAAAAGCAATGAAAGAGAACGCCGATAAATCGCAAGTGCTGATTAATGGTCTGAATTTAGAAGCGCCTATTTTTACCCCTTTATGTAGCGACTTTTATGGATTTTCAAGCTCAGATAGAGCGCGACTGAATTTCTTTAATAGTCTGCTTGAAAGCAATGACATTCAGCGTATTTATGGCAACATAAAGTGGCCACAAGAAACGGGCGGCACGAATTATCAGTTGTCTAATAAACTGCGCGCGCTCTATATAGAGCAGATGATGGTAGGGGTGCTGGCACGCCTCAGATATTCTGGCGTGACCGATATCGACTATGTTTATGCGACGCGTCCTGATGCCTTTACCTTCCAAAATACCACCTTTGCCAATACCTATGCTCGAGAAGTGGGCACTATATTGAGTAAGCTTGCCGAGCAAACCGGTGTCAGCGTTCGTAAACCTGACATGATAGAGGTGTCAGAGACCGATGCCGCTTTACAGATGTCTATGATTAACCCTAATGAATCTTATGTCATTATCGATATGGGTGGTGGTACGACCGATATCGATATCGAGCTGTCCTATATCGATAAAGGCGATGAATTAAAACGCTTAAAATACTCAAGCAGTATTAAATGGGCAGGTAATGATTTATTAACCGCATTACTCAAACCTATACACAGTCCGATTCGTAAATATCTAGAAGAACAAGTCGGCATCAAGTCAGATGAAGCGTCTGCTAAATATTATGACACCTTATCGGCATCGGCATTGAAATTACAAATTCGTAATGGCAACCGCATTATTGATGATCTTCGTGACCCAGAATCAGTGGCAAAAGTAGCGGAGATGTTCTTTGAGAGTATTTATGAATATATCTTTGTAAAAATTAAACTCCTGTTACAGCAAGCAGGGTTTGAGTCAGTAAGTGGGCTGAAAAACCAAAAACTTAATATTGTCCTGCAAGGTAATGGCTTTAAGCTCAGCGATTATTTCAGTCACGATACCTATAAGCATCCAGCGCTTAATGGTGATCATTATGCTCCTGAAGTCTGGCAGGCAGTATTTGCTGATTATACGGGCAGTGACGACATCACACTGAAAGTGACGTACGGTGAGAACAGTAAAGAGCATATGATTCGTGATGGCGCGGGTAGGATTGCGGATGATATGTATAATAATAAAATCAGCAGCGTACTTGATAATCCAAAAATACTTTATCCCCCAAATATGTTCGATAAAAACCTAACAGCAAGCGCGGTGCTAGTCGAATATAATAAAGATGACTCAAGCCCACGTTTGATTGAGCCGTTGCAGGATAAAGAAAACTTGCTGCCTATATTAGAAGAGCTGTTCCCTTATACCAAAAAATACTGGAACAATACCGAAGAAGTGGCGTATTTATTTACCAATAATAAATACGGCAGCGCTCATTTTTATGATATCAATGCCATGTATTTGACAGGTACAGGTAGTGGCACAGACCATTGGAACTTCTACTTAGCCATGACCCAAAAACTACAAGATAATTAAGGAATAGAATAATGCAAAAGATTATCTGTAGTCAGCAGGTGCGACTACCTCAAAAGACGCTTAAAGCCATGTTGGTATCCTCTATCGTTGTGGGGTTATTGCTACCCTTATCAGCGGTGGCGGCTGAAGATGACCTAGATGTTTTGGCAAGACCAATAATTGCAGACGACATTGATAAGGTGAATTCAGTAACGAATGATACCTTAACAAAGGTAGATGTCGGTTTACCTGACAACGAAAATAATGAAAACAAAGAAAATAGCGCTGTAACAGAAAATGTAGACGTTAAAATAGAGAGCTCTACTACTGAAAACCCCGCTACAACTGCAAAACCTACCTCGGAAGAAGGTAAATCAGCTACCAGTCCTTTAGATAAATATATTGATGAAAAAGAAGAAGCAGAAACAGCAGAAACACCGGTAGCTACCACTTCACAATCGACTGATAAAAAAGTCGCTGATAAAGAACCCTCATGGATGAGCATGGAGTATTTATTAGGTGGTGGCTTACTATTATTACTGCTTGGTGGCGGCTTATTATTGTTCAGTAAGATTAATGAGCTGAAAAATGAAAATAAAAGCTTAGCCTATAATAACGCTAATTTAAAAAGACAGTCTGACAAACAAACCAAGTTAGCTAACAGTGCTCAAGAAGAGAATAAAAAACTGGTATCTGATATTGAGCTTCTGAAAAGTAAGCTTGATGAGCAGCATACTGCCCCTATTGAGATAGATAACGAGTTATCCTCAGCATGGTTAGCAGAGACCCCTGCACTCATAATCATTGATGACTTAAATCAATCGGATCGTACGCAATTAGCCAGTATTTTTGAAAACTGGTTGCGAACGAACCGTGGTAATACTGATGTGAGAGACTTGATACCAGAAGATATTCAGCGGAAACTTAAAGATTCAGAGTATTTGATAGAGTTTTGGGGACAAAGTGATGGTTTAGATTCTGTCGAAATCACTAAAAATACGACGCGTACCGCTATTATTAGTCTGATTAAACATGACAATCAGGGTTATGCCTACTGTTATAAGAAACCTAACTCGATGTCCGCATTGTGGAAAAACAAAGCGTGGTATGACGTCGAAAAGATAAATGGTACGCTAAAGACAATGGGCGAATCTCTGGAGACGACTTGATGCAATTTTATCAATCAAAATATGCTTATGGATTCAGCGCCGCATTGTCCGTTATGTTATTAAGCGGCTGTAGCGAGCAACCGGCAGAGGTAGCGATACCTGAGACAGTAGTCGCACCCAAAGCTACAAAACCTGACGTGATGCCTGCACTGAATTTAGATATATTACCACCCGCCAATACCCCATCAGCGATTGACTATATTATCGACGGTTCAGCAAGCATGTGTGGTTATTTTAATGCCGAATTGGGCATGACCGAACAGGCGATTCCGATGACTAAACTGGTGCAGGCTATACAGTCTGTGCGCCGCTCTGACGATAGAATACTGATTTTTATGCAAGAGGAATCTGCTGATAAAGCCATCTATATTCCCTTTGAAAAATTTGAAAATCAGTTAATGCAAGGTAGATGCAACCTAAATGGTCAGTACACTCAGCTTGGTCTTATCTTGCAGGATTACCGAGAGCAGCCAGAATTACAGCAACGTTCAGTCGTGGTGGTCTCCGATATGCATTTATTACCTGCTGAAAGAACCGTTTTTGAAACTCAGTATGATGCTTTTCTCGGCAGCTACGTCACCGCAGAAAATAAAGGCTCAGCACTCTCAAACGGTTTATTATCGCTGCGCTCGCCATTCGTTGGCACGTATTATACGGTGAATAATGAAACCAAAAAGCTGGCACAAACACAAAAGCATCTACACTTTTTTTGGTTAGCCAAACAGCCCAATGATGCAAAGCAAATAGAAAAAATTCAACAAAATCTCATCAATGCGCAAAACGAATATCCCAATAGTGTGATTGCCCAAGCAGAGTTTTTACCGCAGTTACGACTATTAACGGATGATGCAAAAATCTATGGGGCATTTAGCTCGCCGGCACCGATAATAAGTCCAAAAAACATCTTGGATCTGTCTATGGAAAACGCTAAGCCTTATATTAGTGCATTTGATGCTAATAGCTCTCTTAGTGAAGAACAAAGCAACTGCTATGATATCAGTTGGGGCGAGAAGGGTAATATTGTTTTCTATCCCTATCCAAACCCTAAGACCAATCGTGACAAAATTTGTCCTGATGGTCCGCTGTTTCGCTCAAAAACAGGCAGTACGCTGAGACTAAACTTACCCCTACAGAGTGGTTATAGCATCAAACCCAAAGCACCAGATACCTTAGACGTGGTCGATAACTACCTGTCTATTCCTATTGTTGATGCTCAAAAAGCATGTATTGGCGTCAGCTCTGGTATGCCAGATGCCCAGAAAAACGCTCAGAGTATCACAGTGCAGTATGCTGCAGACAGTACCGCTATCAATACCGACTACTATAATCAGTACTCTATCGAGCGAGATGGCTGCACCTCTGATTCTGATTGCACGAACTTAGTCGATAAGACTTTTCAGTATAATCAGCTCATCTCAAGTCTGGCAAATAAGTCCAAACAGCACATCGAAAGCTTATATCCCCGAACGATTGATATCACCATGATGTGTGGTGAAACGCAATGATGAATGAGGGTATGTGGGTATTATGGCGGTTGTCAACTCAGGAAAAACTAGAGGATAATACTTTTGAATGCCATCTTATTTTAGAGTATAGAGACCATTCGCCTGCTCAATGTATAGATATTAACGCCTTAGAAAATCTTAATGAAAAATGGCTCAACGTGGTGCGTAAAGAGTCTCCGTTTGGTAATCTTAGCGACACTGATATTCCAATGAAGGATGATTTGTCATTATTTATCTCTTGTTTTATTAATGTCTATGCGCTGTTAGAAGAGCAACCGCAGTTAGAATGTATTTATTTATTGACCTCAGAGACCCATGAGCCGATTCATCTTGAAACGCTATATCCACTCAGTCAGCTAAAAGACATTGAGACAAGAAATCTGAATAAAATTTTTGTACAGCTGTATCCTAAAATTCCTTCTGAGAGATTTGAGGCGCTAGAAGATCCGCTCATTGAAGCCCAAAGCTTAACTGAATCGCTCGCTATCATTAGAGGCGATACAGCAAAAGCAAATGCGCAAGCTGCCACCGATTTACAGCCACCACATTCAACAGAGTCAACAGAGGCTTATGCTATTGAAAAAAAATTCTCAAAGCAAGATCTTAAAGACTTGCGCGATGGGTTTCATGCCTGGCAAAGGGCGCATGGCAAGAATGAGATGGTTGATAGACTTCCTGAGAGTTTATTAGACAAGATAGGCGATGAATACGATATAGCATTTTGGACGAGTGGTCAGGGCGTAAGTAATATGGTGAGAGACTATAATCCACCCAGACACACGATGGTGTTCAGTATTATCCAAAAATCTAATCAAGAGGGTCTTGGTTATTGTATACAGCGACCGACCAGCTTAGATAGGGTTTGGACCCATAAGCGATGGCATAACATTAAATGCAGCGATAGTGAAATTCTGGAAGTATCGGCTTTAGAACGTTAAAGTGCTACTGCCTCCTTTTATCATATCGTATAAAATCATATACTAGGTAATACGGCTTAATTTAAATGAATAAAAACTTTCAATATACCTTAATGAGTGTTACAGGCGTTTTGTTGATGGCTATATCGGCGGGCGCTTTTGACTCAGAGTCTGATACCTATTATGAAGAAGAGGTTGCTAGATATGATATTAGCGAGCCTGCTGATGTGGAGCCCGCGTATATCCCAGTATCTCCACATAGCGATGTTGTTGATGGAGAAAATTATAAAAAACAGATTGAATGGGCTGATGAGTTGGCAGCAGTTGATGAGCGTTATCCCAATGATATGCAACGACTAGAGAGATATCAAAGCTTACTTGATGAGAGTGGCAACCCATATGCGCCCATTTTGCTGGCAAGCACTATCGTCAACGTTAAAAACCAATCTAGAGATATCGATATATTTCAAGAGTGGTTAGATAGCTTTGGATTTGACTCAAGCTCTATTGATAGTCTTGAGAGCTTGGCTGCTGACCAAAATATTAATGCTATGTTTTTACTGGGTGTTTATTACTATCAAGTTCAGCGCTATGAGCAGTCTAAATCTTGGCTTGAGCAAGCGGCCAACCAACAGCATGCAGGGGCTATGAATCAGCTGGCCTGGATATATAGAGAGGGTCTAGGTGTAAGTCAAGATCTTGATTATGCCGTCATGTGGCATAGTTATGCTGCTGAGGCTGATTATCCTCGCGCCATGACCAACTTAGCATATTTATATAGTATAGGAGAAGGGGTCGATAAAGATTTAGAAACCTCAGCAAAATGGTACATAAAGGCAGCTGGTTTAAATAGTGCTTCAGCGATATATGCAGTAGCAGCTTACACCTTAAACGGTACAGGCGGTATCGCAAAAAATGAGTCAGAAGGGGTTAGATTATTAATGGCATCTGCAGAACTTGGCCATAAAAGAGCGATGTACGCTATAGGTAAACGCTATGAAAATGGCGATGGCTTAGATTTTGATATTGAACAAGCTAGGTATTGGTATAGTGAATCGGCAAAACTTGGTGAAAATGATGCGATCGTCGCATTAGAGAGTTTGAATTATTAACATGCTATCAGTGCTTCGATTATAAGCATAGTCAGACGTCATCATGACTTTAGTATCCTGTAAATATAGTTGTGGCGCAGTTATCGTCAATTAGGGATTAGGTATTAATGAGATTTAATTTATTGTTGTATGTGCCAGCGTTGGCTGATGACTTGACTATAGAGTATGGCATCTTTATTCAGCACCATTTAATGGATGATGCTGAGATTAAACTGGATTATTTTGAATTGAGTAAGATTAATCCAGAAAATTATGCCTTAGATATCGTAGATGAAAAAGAGGTCACCAAAAAACTGAGAAAGGATTGTTTGGTAGAGGGTTTTACACTGAACAGCTACTACTCGATAGATATGGCTAAAAGTTACAATAGAAACATTAATAAAGATGAAGTCAGACAGATTTTTGTCTGCTTTAAAAACAACTCAAAAGAACCTATCGATGCTTTTATTAGATTCACTGAAGATCAGAGGATTGAGGATTACCAAGTCAGCAATAATTTGATATTTTTCAGACTTTGGGCGTCACCTGAAATGGAGGGTATCTCTACCATCCCATTAAATGTCGGTAAAATTAACTACTCGGATTTTGAATACTTTCGTGGGATTATCAAGCAAGAAATAAACCATCAGTGGCGCTCGTTTTTACATAAAAAAAGAGATATCAGTAAAGCTACATTAGCTGAGAATAAAAAAGAGCCCGATACGGGGTTAGTAATCAATGAAGAGTCACCACCACCTGCTCCAACACCTAAATTAAGTGATATTTTTGTGCAAGAGTATGATATTCCACATAGGTTAGCCACCCATACAAATACAGCGCCTCAAGAGGTTTTAGCGCCTCAAAATGATGTTGCTGTCATTGATAAGAGTCAAGGTTCTCAGACATTTAAGGTCATCGCCTATATATTATTAACTTTAGGGGTATTGTCTATATTAGGTAAACTATTTGGTGGCAACTAATAACATTGGAAGATTGTAAAAATAGTGGTAATCATCCCAATAATTAGACACTTATCAAATAGAATTAAGCTGCGTGGTTTAGTTTCTGTATTGGCTTAAAGCCGCCATTGCCCATGTCCGGGCGCTCGTGATTGTAGTGATATAACCAAGAGCTGTTTACGGACTTGGTCTAAATCCGTAAACAGCTCTTGGTTTAACCAATCATAACGCATCGTTCTATTATAGCGCTCGACATAAGAATTCTGCTGTGGATTGCCAGGCTCAATATAGCTTATCGTAATACCTTGATCTAACACCCAATCTTTAAGCACATTACTGATGTATTCAGGTCCATTATCACATCTTACTTGAACAGGCTTACCTCGACATTCAATCAGCTGTTTTAAACTGCGTATGACTCTTTGAGCGGGTAATGAGAAGTCAATCTCAACCGTTAAGGCTTCACGGTTGTAATCATCAATGACATTGAACAGTCTAAACCCTCGTCCATCAGTTAAAGCATCATGCATGAAGTCCATGCTCCAGCTTTGGTTTGTCTTATCAGGTACAGCAAGTGGCACAGGCTTGGCGCGCTTAATTCGGCGGCGAGGTTTGATACTCAGGTTCAGTTCAGACTCACGGTAAATGCGATACACTCGTTTATGATTGTATCGCAGTCCCAGCACGTTACGCAGGGTCAAAAGCACAATCCAAAGCCCCAATTCTTGTTCCGCTGCGTCAGATCTATTAGTAAGTCCGCTATCTGCTTATTATCATCCGTTGCTACCGACTTGTGATAATAACAGGTGACGCTAATACTAAAGATCAAGAAAGCCCTGCAAATGCTTATGCCACGGCCTTTAATGTAGTGACAAGCCAAGTCTTTTCGCCTGAGTAGCACTACCACTTTTTTGACATGGCATTCTGTAATATGTCTGATTTAAGACATTCATCGGCAAACAACTTCTTCAAGTGAGCATTCTCAATTTCAAACTATTTAAGACGAGTGATGAGCGCAGCATACATACCACCATATTTAGAGCGCCAGTTGTAAAAGGCGCTTTGAGTAATATTATGCTCACGGCAAAGCTCGGTGATGGGCACACCCTGTTCTGCTTGTTTGGGGATATTAACGATTTGATTATCAGTAAAGCGTGTCTTTTTCATAGGATTCTCCAGCTGATATATTTTAGCAGTTAATCTCTATTTCTAAGTGTCCTTATTTATTGGGGGATTACCCAGTCATCAAGCTTGTCTAATAACGTTAATATTAATTCTGCCCTTGTATCAGTTGATTTTTCTATCCGTTATCGTTTTCTGGTTATTAAAACTAGGGCAGCAGCCATAATTAACGCTAATAAACCGATAAAGACCGCAGCAAAGGTCTTATACCTTGTAAAATTAGAAAGGCTATACTTAGACTGTGTCTTAATTTTTTCTTGCTCTAAGCTTAAAGATGGATCGGCTATTGTGTTTTTAGCGTCCGCATCTATGTTCAGATTTGTACTAGCTGCTTTTTTTAAATCAGCGGAACTAATTATAAGACGTTGATGAATTTTTTTACCAGCTTTACCATCTGTTTTAATACCGATATCGGCTTGATACTGTTGGATGACTCGACGTGTACCGTCGCCAATAATACCATCAACGTCACCTACGTTATAACCGAGTAGGTTGAGAGATTCTTGCACCTCGCGAGATTCTTTTCGGCTTAAACCAGCATCATCTGTCGGCCATGCAGTCACAAAATTAACATTAGTATTTTTTTGTGCAATACGCTGCGATAAATGAGCAATGGCTAAAGCATAGTTTTCTGAGGCGTTATAAGCATAAAAGGCGTCAAAATTACGCCCTACTAAGAAAGCAGGACCTTTTTTGCCTGCGGGTAAAAACAAGCCTACTGAAGATAACGTATTTGGTAATGGGCTGCCATCTGCTAGAGTAACGCCTAATCCTTGCCAATGGGATAATAGTTTTTTATTTTTACGGTCATTTAAAGCCGCCACACCTGAAGGCAGGCGTACTTCATAACCCCATGGTTGATTACTTTGATAGCCACTATTTTTTAGAAAGTTAGCGGTTGAGGCTAATGCATCTGCCTGACTGTTCACTAGATCTTTACGATTATCGCCATCAAAATCTTGAGCTAATTGCAAAAAGGTAGAAGGCATAAACTGGGTTTGTCCAAAAGCACCTGCCCATGATCCTTTAAAATCAGATTTAGCAATATCACCTTGCTTTAATATTTTTAAAGCACTCACATATTCCCCGCGGAAGTAACTTTGACGGCGTCCAAAGCAAGATAAGGTTGCTAGGGAATTAACCACATCCTTTTTGCCTAATTTAGTCCCAAAGTCTGACTCAACTCCCCACACACCCAGCACATCATAACGATTGACACCGTAGTGAGATTCTATTTTTGCTAATACGTTAGTGTGTTTTTCATTAGCATTAATACCATCAATAACCCTTTCTTCATCGACTAAGCTTGCTAGATAATCCCATGGCTCCTTATCGAACTCTGGCTGATAGTTTAATGATTCTAATACACTAGGATCTATCTCAGTAGGACGATACTGTACAAAAACGTCTTTAACACTTGCAAAGGGAGCCGTTTGAACCAAGTTGTTCAAGCAAGCTTTAAGCTTCTGATTATCAACTGACTGTTCATCAATATTTGAGGTCTCTGTATTAACTGCATATGTCGTACTAGCCATTGATAGTAGACAGATAGGTATTAATAAAGACAATATAGTGGGTGATACAAATGAAGGCATTATTGATTACCAGTGGTTGTAAAATCGAAAGCCATATATTAGCAGAAAATAAATAATTTTATACCTTATACTAGGGCGTGTCGGTAATCCTCCCAACCACAAGACTGAGCCGCTCCGGGATTGTCGGAGACTAATTTATTTAAGTCTTACTACAAGTATCTAATTTTTTCTGACTATTTAAGCTCTAATAAGCACTCTTTACATTTCAGTTAGCAAAAAATTGATAAGTGATTTACTACTTTTCAATATTTCATACTTTATATGTTTTTGACTAAAATTGTGGCTAGATTACAAAGTATCCTAAGTAGTACCAACGACAGTTTAGTTATTTATAGAGAAGTCAGGTAGAATATAACCGCTCAATCGTCAATGAACCACCCCGGAATTGTTAGAGACTCAATATTCTGAGACAATACGACAATGAAAAGACAGACTTATACTCCTGAGATTAAAGAACGCGCCGTTCGCATTTTGATATAAGCAGAAAACGACTATCCCACCACATGGTCAGTCAGCCATTCAAGCCATGGCGTCAAAGATTGGTTGTATGCCTGAGACCCTGCGATCATGGCATAAAAAGCATGTCGAGCAAACTATTCCTGCATCGGTACGAAGCCAAGAGCAATGCATAAAGAGTTTAAACGCGAATTACATCATATAGAAGGCTGATGGTATTGAAGCCTAGTTTCAAAGAGTTTACCAATTACCGTATTAATCATTCAAAATGAGTTTGCACAATACAGAAAATATATCTATGGAATAGATAGTTCTAGGACTTCATTTATGTATGCTAGGCTTGCCACATGAAAGCTTTAGGGCGTGTCCCTAATTGGCAAACAAGTATATATCTTCTAAAATAAAGCATACACTTTATAAAATAAGAGGTATATAAGAAGGATGGCCAGACAAGCATTGACCGATAATCTCTGGGAACAGCTACAAGTGACTATGAAGAACCATGGTTGCTATGAAAAAGAGAAGAATCGCGAAGTGATGGAAGCCATTCTTTGGAAGCTGCGTACAGGCGCACCATGGCGTGACATACCCAAAGAATTATGCCCATGGAAAACCGCTTATAACCGTTTTAATCGCTGGTCAAAGACTGGTTTGTGGGAGAAATTTTTTTTAGCCTACGAAAAGAAGTTGATACGGAATGGGTATTCATCGACGGAAGTTATATACGGTGTCACCAGCATGCAAGTGGAGCTCGGCGTGGTGAAGATCGAGCAATTGGACAAAGTCGTGGCGGCGCAACTACAAAGATACACCTATCCTGTGATGCCGGTGGATATCCGCTCGATTTTAAAATCACTGGGGATGAAGTCCATGACAGTCAAATTGTAGGTGAATTGATTGAAATGATTGGACAAGCTGATTACTTTATTGCTGATAAAGGCTATGACTCAGAGTCTATCAGAGACAAAGCTCGAAGCCATAATATGATCCCCGTCGTTCCTAAAACGAAGAATGCCAAACAGCCTAATCCAGAGTTTGATAGCTATTTGTACAAGCTGCGTCATCTTGTTGAAAATATGTTTGCAAGGCTCAAGCATTTTCGTAGCATCGCTACTCGCTACGAGAAGTTGGCGCGTAATTTCAAGTCTATGCTTTACCTAGCGTGCACCATCATCCATTGTAAGATGAATTGAGGACACGCCCTAGAAACTTATTGTTCAGTAATGTTTTGAATACATTTTATTTTTCACAACTAAGTAGGAATATTTCAATGGGTTTGGGTAACTTGAGCACTGAAACTTTATTGTTTATCGGTATTATTTTAATTCTGACAGTAATATTCCATGTTAGATATAACCAAAAAATATCGGAACAAGCTCCCACGATTTTAACAACTTTAGGTATTTTTGCGACATTTTTTGCAATCGCTCTAGGGTTACTTAGATTTGACTCTGTTAATATTCAAGATAGCGTGCCGGCATTACTTGATAGCATGAAAACCGCGTTTTGGGCTTCGGTATTCGGTGTTGGTGGTGCTTTAACTTTTAACTTCAGAAGATTGCTTGAAGCAACTGAATATATCGATGAGTCTGATGTTAATCGAGAGTTATTAAAAGAGCTGACAGCTTTAAGAATTGAAAATGATAAAAGTATGAAAGAGCTCACAGAATCTAAAAAAAGAGATCTTGAAGTTGGTCTAGGGTTATTGGAAGAAATAAAAGAATTAAGATTTGAAAGCACCCGAAACCTGAGAGATCTTACAGATTCTAAAAACAAAGATCTTATAAATAATGAAGAGTCCTTAAAAGAAATAAAAGAACTAAGACTTGAAAATAATAACAATCTCAAAGAGCTTACAAAGGCTCAAAACGAGGCACTTGATAAAATTTCGAAGTCATCGTCAGAGGAGTTAATTAAGGCTTTACAAGAGGTTATTAAAGACTTTAATGAGAAGATAAGTGAGCAATTTGGAGAAAACTTTAGACACTTAAATGATGCGGTATCAAAGCTTTTGATATGGCAAGATCAGTATAAGGATTATATTGATACTTCTACAAGCTCACTAACAACTATTACAAATACTGTTCAGAAATTTATTAGTCAGTTTACTTCAATAGTTGAAGATTCAGAGGCTATAACTAGAAATTCAGAAAAATTTATAGGTAACTCAGAAGTTTTTAAAGATATTGCCGAACACCTAGAAGTTACTTTAGGTAACTTAGATACCCAACGACAAGCTATTCACAATCAGTTAGAAAGTTTATCAAAGCTAGTTAGCCAGGCGTCAAATGATTTGCCGGAAATTAATAACCAAATCTTAGGTATAGCAAATACCATGCAAAACTCAGCCACAGGTTTCAATAACAAAGTATTAGGCATAGCAGAGACTATGGAAGGTTCAGCAAAAGATTTCAATAATCAAGTATTAGGTATAGCAAACACGATGCAGACTTCAACAACAGGGTTCAATCACTACGTTTCAGGTATAGCAACTACCATGCAAAGCTCAGCAAAAGATTTCAACAGTACTGTCTCTGAACTATCAAATGACACTAAGAGCCAAACAAATGCTTTAACTGAAGGGATTGAACGAGCTTTGCTTGAGTCTTTGAATACACTAGGGGGTCAGTTATCTGCAATGACAGAAAAATTTGCTAACGATTATAATCAACTTTCGGATGCTCTTGCTAGAATATCTAGAATTACACAAGATAGTGGGCGTTAATTATGGCAAAAAATTCAGATGGGCATTGGATACCATTAGCGGACTTAATGACAGGCCTTATGATGATGTTCATGCTTATCGCTGTTTTGTATATGCTTAAAGTTAACAGTGCTGTATCTGATTACTCAACATCAAAAAATGAATTGGGTAAAGAGCTGTGCGAAGAATTTGCGGGTGATTTAGAGAAATGGGACGCAGAGTGCGATGATGCTAACCTAGTTGTCAGGTTTAAATCTCCAGACGTATTATTTGATACTGGACAATCCGTTATAAAACCTCAATTCCAAAGTATTTTAAGTGATTTTTTCCCTAGATATATCGATTTACTTAATCAAGAAAAATATAAATATAGCATTGAAGAGATACGTATTGAAGGGCACACTTCAAGTAAGTGGCGAGTAGGAGCATCGGAAAATGAAGCCTATTTTTCAAATATGCAACTATCTCAAGCTCGTACTTTAAGTGTGTTAAGGCATGTTCTTTCTGAGAAAAACACACCTCCTCAGGCATGGAGCAAAGATCTGTTAACAGCTAATGGACTATCTTCTTCCAAACTAATACATAATATTGATGGAACAGAAAACCAGCAAGGCTCGCAAAGGGTTGAGTTTAGAGTTAGAACCAATGCTGATGAGTATATAAATAATATTATTGGTGATTTAGGTCAGCAACAATGATGATAACTATCAAATTACCCAATTTTTTTAAAAGTAGCTCTTTCATCGCTTTGAAAAGTCGCATGGGTATAGATAAAAATACCTATGGAAGTTTTGGAAATAGTCAGGCTGAAAGGAATCGAGTTAAACTTGAAACAATCGGGATTGAAGTTGAGAATATATCAGATATTGTCCCTTTAGATGACTATACGTTAACTTATAATGGTGAAAGGATAATCGTATACATACGTGACGTTAATCAGTATAACAATGAAGTAAAGCTACCTAAGTTTCATGTTGCGAACTGTAAGACGCTACAGCAAATGATTAAAGATGGTAGAAAAAGAAGATATGTTGTCTCAAAAAATACGGAGAATAGTTTTCATTTAAACTTTATTAGTGGTAATTCCGTTAAAAAAGAAGATCATGCTCTAAGTGTTTGCAAAAATTGTCTAGAGATTTTACGTTGGGATGGCTATTCCCAAGGCTGGAACTCTGAAAAGAAGGATGAATGTGTTAGCTATTTCCAGATTAGGAATTTCTTTTCCAAGTATCCAATGTCTTTAATAGATAAGAAAGGGTTTTCTGACAAGAGCTCATCTTTTAATCAGTATAGTAATGACTGGAATAATATCAGCCACATATATAAGAAATCCCAAAAATGGGTTTGTGAGCAATGTGGTGTTAATTTAATACATAGTAAACCTTTAATACATACGCACCATATAAACGGTCAAAAAAATGAAAATGACGATTCAAACTTAATGGCTCTTTGTGTTTGCTGCCATGTAAGTCAGCCAATGCACGATCACATGCTCAATATTCCAGATATAGATAGCAGCATTAAAGAGGTTTTAAAGATTCGTAAAAGACAAAATATAATTTGTAATTAATCTTGTTTAGGATCTATGAAAGCTATGGAGTTAGTATTCCATAATTAACTTATCGCCTGATATAAAATCGGTAGAGCGTTGCATTAATTATATTTTTCGTCACCATGGGATCGACGTATAGTGTCTTTATATTTATTATTTTCTATTTAACCACCCCAGTATTGTGAGGGTGGTTCAGAACCCCTTGATCACTATGATGAACTACATTCTTAGGATTATTTCTATCCACTACCGCTTGATTTAACGCTGCCATCACCATATCCGTGCTCATACGGTTAGTGACCCCTGCTGTCAAATCCGTATAACTAAACTTGGGAGATTTTGATTACGCAGC
>NZ_JADQAH010000077.1:0-1403 GCF_022129225.1 Psychrobacter sp. Ps7
TAATGAAACTGCGCATCTTAAAATCTGCCGTCACCAACCCTTGGTTTAACCTCGCTACCGAGGATTGGATATTTAATACGCTCAATCCCGACTCGCACACGCTATTCTTATGGCGCAATAGCGAGACTGTGGTCATTGGGCGCTCGCAAAATCCATGGGTGGAATGCAAAATCGATAAGATGGCAGCCGACGATGTATTTTTGGCGCGGCGGCAGAGTGGCGGTGGCGCGGTGTTTCATGATTTAGGCAATACCAACTTTACCTTTTTATCACCCAAAGCCGACTACGACCAAGACGCGAACTTCACCATTATTATTAATGCGCTAAAAAAGTTAGGCATAGACGCGGATTTATCTGGTCGTAACGACATGCAGGTCGGTGATAAGAAAATATCAGGCAGCGCCTTTAAACATGCGGCGGATCGTAGCTTTCATCACGGCACATTACTGGTAAATGCCAACATGCAAAAACTGGGCGATTATCTCAATCCGCATCCACTTAAGCTCAAAGCCAAAGGTATTAAATCTGTCCGCGCTCGCGTTGCTAATTTGGTTGAGTTTAATGAAGACATCAATCATGAGACGCTATCCGAGGCGATTATCGAGGCCTTTTGTGAATATTATCGTGACACTGATTATGGCGACACTACGCCAGTCGAAGAATTGGATGAAGCCACACTTGCAAAAGAGCCGTCATTAAAAAAATACTATCAACAAATGGCAGATTGGGATTGGCGCTTTGGTAAGACCCCTGAATTCAGCCATCATATTGAGACGCGCTTTGATTGGGGCATTATTGACTTGCACCTTGATGTGAAGCAAGCAGTGATACGCGATGTGGTTATTTTCTCTGATGCGCTAAATGTTGAATTAATCGACCTATTAAAAGACACATTGACAGGTATTAAATATGACAAACATGAGATTAAAGCTAAGTTTGACGAGTTATGCAAAGCACATCCTGAGTTGGCAGCACAGATTGATGACGTGTCTGTGTGGTTGATTAGTGAGATGGAAGGTTAGATTTTTGCTTGTTATTAACAATGAATAAAAGGACGCAATTTCCTTTTGTAGCCGATTGCTCAAATGCTTTCATGCTTTATGCTGATTGACCTTGCCGTATAAACCATGCCTTTAGATAAACTTAAGTTTGATATTTTGCGCTTTTGCCATCTATAATGTGATGCAAATAATAGATCCGCTATAAAAGTCCAAACTTTAAACGTTTAAGCAAGGTAGCACTATGGCAGCCTATATCACCGTCGGCGCAAAGACCTCTCACGGTGGGACGGTCATCTCCGGTTCACCGCACACCACTCATAACGGCATCCCTGTCGCGCGTAAAGGCGATAAAGTTATCTGTAAAAAATGCAAAAAGGTCACCACTATTGTTAGTGGTGATGC
>NZ_JADQAH010000041.1:0-29335 GCF_022129225.1 Psychrobacter sp. Ps7
TGCCTAAGCTATTTCAGGATATGGGCTGTATTTATTTTATTGTGAACTGACTATACATTAACCGTTAAATCTTTGATTGCTTCAAATACAAGACTTTGCTTCAACTGTACCCTGCCTCTAATTACTGAGCATGCCTCCTGCAACATTATCAGATAATGGATTATAAAGTGAAATTAAAACAATACTCACTCAGTTATATCTCAGAGCAGTTCATTACTTACCATGACGAGTTTAAGCAACTTTATATTCTAATTTATGAGATCTTATCAAAACTAGAAGTTGACTTTCTTGAGATGGAGATCGAAAGAGCACTAGCAACTACTACATTTGTGACAATCATAGACAAAAACTTCATCTTCTTAAATAACTATATTTTAGCAATCTTTTGTAAGAGACAAATAGAGCAAGTTACAGATAAGCAAGTACATTGTATCTACGTTAACAACAACGAGTCCCCTGAATTTCATAGGCTAGAAATTATTTTTTACGAGTTAATTAACATACTCAATAGAGCCATACGATACCAAGAAAATTTAAATTATTACAATATCCATCAAGAGTTGAAAACAGCTTTGACCACCAAACAGTGTCAGTATTTATTTAATCTCAATAGTTATACTATCCTGCTGTTCTGCAGACACATGAACATCCATAAAAAAACATACGACAATGCACGAAATGAGTCAAAAAAGAGCGAGAAATATAATGCCTGATGATGGTAATCAAATCGTTCTATTGGCGGATAACGAGCTTATTAAACAAGTTGATTTTTTAAGTGTTGAAGATGGATATAACTACAGTGAGAACTGGATAGACTCACTGAAGGAAATTGCCACTTTAATTAATTTAAGCATTCAACAACGATCGCCACCTTTAATAGAGCAGTTGATAGCTATAAAAAACGATTTGCTTTTTCAAGAAGAAGTCAGTAAAAAGACACTTAATGCATTACCTCCGATTCTACAACCACTTTTCTTGTTAGCTAACTTAACCCGTGATGAGCACAAAGAAATAATATGGTTATGCATATCCATTCACACGTATTTGTTATTATCACATCACAAAAAAGCAAGGACGCATTTAACGAATATAATTAACAGATTCAAATTACCCGTATTTTCTAAGGCTAAGAATAACCGATGGATTTGGAGGATATTACCAAAACTTGACGAGTTAGAAGAGTTATCAAATACAGTAGACTTCATCTATTTATTCTTTGTAAAACAATTGAGAATAGTAGCGTACGAACAAGAAGTACGAAAAGAGCTGCTAACAAACATTGATGAAAGTGACGCAACCATCAAATTCCGCAGTAAAAAATTTAAGCAGCTTGACGCGATTGTTAAATGCTTTGAGCAAGCATACTATCCTAATAAAAAAATCACTCGCCAGCGCAAAAAGAAAAATAGGTATGTGGATCCTTTTAAAGGAGAGATTACCGAACAGTTAGCTAGTTTTGTAGACGGTTCAACCTGGGTAGAGAATAGTTACTGGAATCTGAGTAGATACGATATTGAAAACGAAGCTCCACATTTATACTATCAATATCCTTCAATACCAAATTTTGATGATGAAGTGTATTCACCAAACTCAACAAAACCTAGAAATATTGAAGAATATATCGATACTTTAGAACGTCCACTAATTGTCAGTTTAGATTTGCCTGATAAGAAAATTCGTTACATGCAACCGTTACATAGGATAGAAAAAAACGTTCATCATAGCTATATTAGTCAGAGAGAATTAGAGCTTAACTCTAATGTCCGAACGCTTTCTGTGGCAGGCTTAAAGCAAGTTTTTGGCAGATTAGCGATAGATTCACATCGATACGACTATAAATATAATAAAGCCTCTTTAATCTTACTCCTATCAATGATGACAGCGGTTCCTGTAGAGTTTTTAATGACAACTGGTTTCATTTCAGATTCCGGATTATTCACCGTTTTCGAAGATACTGCATATTTGCAGTATCAGCTACAAATCACTGATCGTAAGCAGGAGTATGATGCAAGTATCCACGAAAACCAAGAAAGTATCATCCGTCTACCTATGCCATCGGGATTAATAAAACTCCTTTCTGATAAAAGAAACTTACCAAGCAAGGAGGATATCTCAGACTATATTCGGGCTATAAAGGAAGAGGTAGACTTACCCTATCTATCAATAGTACGGATTGAAACCGCTTTACATATCATCTTACACAGATACATTCAGGGTAGTAATCAACATATTGCCGATCTGATTTGTCGAATACCAGCATCTCTTGCGCCCTCTACCTACTACAGCAGCCATAGTAACGATTTTCTTATTAATCGTTATCGTCAAGCGATAGAGCTGCTTAACTATGATAATCAATTAGACGATAGTTTTATTAGCCAGCCGAGCACCAGAACAGATTTTACTACAGGCTCTGGATTTGCCCTGACATTAGAATACGTTAATACTTTTTTACAGAACCTATGGGTATGGGTTGATGATAGCGTTAATAAAGAGGAGCACTTTAATAGGTATAGCGCTCTTGTTTGGATCCAGTTTTGTTTGTTGACTGGTACTCGTCCAAATAATGGACTGACTAATGTTAAAGATATTGACTTAGAGGTGGGTTGGTATGAAGTTGCAGATAAACCTAATAAGGCTGTCAAGAACCATCGACTAATCCCGTTGTGCCCTACTCTTTTGGCAATTTTAAAAAAGTACCAATTATTTCTTGTCGATTATCAGCCTTATGCGACTGCCAAGGTCGATAAAATGATTCATCAGATCAAACAAGAACAAGATGAGTTAACCCTACTGAATATGCTATCAGATAGTTACGATAAACTTATTCAAATTAAGCGAAGTCATATCTCAAAATTGCTAGCAGACTACATGCCTTTTGAGGACTCTTATTGGACACGGCACTTCTTACGTACCCAACTTGAAAAACTTAACGTCTCAATGATATTGATCAACACAGTGATTGGTCATGAAAAAAACCGACAAGAAGCATTGGGACAATTCTCATCAGTAAACAAGCAACAAATTTGGCAAGTGCGTGATACCTTTGAGGAAATCGCACAACAAATGAATTTAAGAATGTGATAGCAAATGAAACCATTAAAAAATAAATCAAATGACGATAGCAACAAGTCGCTTAAAGAACTAGCAAAGCCGCATCAAACTCAGAAATCTAAACACAAGAAAAAAAGTAAGGCTCGTGAGGTAACAAAACAGCCTATTAACCCTTCAATCGTAAATAAAAATGTTTTTCCACCTAAAATTATTGCTGGGTTTACCAAACGAAAAGGCGATAAAAACATATTGAGCGTAAACCAAGATGACGTATCAAAACGTACCTATCAAAAATATGAATTACTAAGTATTTTCCAAACTCTATGGGACGATATCCAAAAACAAGCATTCCAAGACTTTCAAAACCTAATCTATCAAAAAAATGTAGATAAAATCTTTTACGACTACAAGATCCTTTCAACAGAGAGATATAAAAAGATCTACCTAGAAAAGAATCCCAAGCCAACTGACGATATTAAACTAAAGCAATGGGAAGTAACTTATTCTGATTATTTAGTTCAGTTAGCATTAATGACACACCCACTTGATGAACAGCACTTCGAAGCTTTTTTAAAACAAGCAAAAAAACTGATACATCAAGTCTGTTCTAAAATTTATACTTCAATGGCTCAGTTTCGCTATGCTTGGGAGGTTTTGACTAAATTTGTCAGCTACTACAACACGTTTTATATGCAGTCAGAGTATGCCTACCCTTTACCCAGTGAGCCTGTTTTAGTAAAGGAAAACCCACTATCAATTGATGAAAACTGGGTAAAAAATGGCAAGCTTTTTAATAAAATAACTAAAACGATGATGGCAGATTGGGTGGCGGCAAGTAAAGATCAAAATCAGTCCTTAGCGTCGCTTGTATTCTCACTAATAGCTTTTGGCGGGATTAATGATAAAGAATTACTGGCTGCTTTAGTCAATACTCTGTTAGATCAACCAGTCTTAACTGCTTTCAATGATCATCATGTCATTGTTTCTGTACGTTACCCTACAAAAAATTATGGTAATGAAAGGGTGGAGTCTCCTAATGTAAGAAAGAGCTCTTTATACATTACTCAGCAAGTCTCTCTAGACGTCATCAGCCAATGCTGGTTGTACCGATGTAGAAAGTTTAATGATCCTTATCAGTTTAGGACGAACACAGATATTGAAAAACTGCTTAGAAACCACCTCAGTATTGTCTTACAAGTACCTAAAAATAAGGTCCCTTCTCTACCATGGTTGCTAAGTTATGCGAGTTATCACTGGGAAATGATGCCCAATGTCTTTGTTGATCAAGCTCTAATCGGAGTTGCACAAGGCAAGCGTAAAACCACAGGTCTACTCACAGATGATTTTTCCAACTTACTAAATAAAGAGTATAAAACTAACAAACCCTCTTTATCAATCGAGGTACCTCTATCTAAAGTCAGCAAAAATACCGTTAGGTATTCTGAGTTGGCGGAAGTACGTAAGATAGATATCGTGAAACGTATTTATAAACAGTTAGACAGTCACTACAATACTCGTCAACAAAAAGAAAAACTCAAAAATAATGAATATGATATTAACTATCATTTAACAAAGATGTTAAATGAAGAGCGTGACATTGCTGAAAATATTTTAATTCAGTTTGTGCTGTCTAGATGTAACGCAAAGCCACGCCCTAAAAAAGAGACCATTCAGGGCTATTTAAGTTCGGTAGCTTATGAGTGGCTTTATTTCTTATCAGGACAGCCTCTAAACACTTACAGTAGTGAGGATTTTGAAGAATGCTACGAAGAGATTTTAGAGCACAAAGCTGTCTATCGTGATAATAGAGACATCCAATATTCGGCAAAGCTACTGCAGCGGTTACATGATATAGGGGTTGAACACTATCACTTCCCTAAAGTAAGTATTAAAGAGGCCCAGACACAAAGAGTGGTACGTAGCGAATGGATTTCACCACTAGAGTATCAAGCAATTATATTGAATATGCCAAAAGTTGTTGATCCCTTCGAAGTGGATATGTACAAACTGTTGTTTGTTTTAGCATACCGTACAGGCATGCGGAAGAAAGAGTTGCTTGGATTAAGGTATGAAGATATTGAAGGATTTACCCTTGGTGAACCCTCCTTAGTTATTCGTCCAAATATCTACCGCAGCACAAAAACTCAAGGTAGTATCCGCCGAGTAGCTGCCTTTTCATTACTATCTGATGAGGAACTGAATTTTTTTAATCGATACGTACAACTGAATGAGCTCAACAAAACAGATTATATATTTAGTCCCTCATTTGACAAATACCCAATTGATGATGCAGAACCTCTTGCAGTACTGAGAAGAATATTGAGCTTATTCGAAGAAGCTAAAGATTATACATTTCATGCGTTTAGACATACAGCAATTACCAATTTTTCTCTTATTTTGAATGCTGACAATCAACTTGCGAAAACATTGACTGGTTATAGCGCTCAACATATTGCAAAGATAAAAACTGGGCTGTTAGGAGTTGATCACGATGCTCAAGATAAATGGTATGCAATTTCAGGATTAGTCGGACATATATCTCCTAATCGTAGCTTTGAGTATTACATTCATTCGGCAATGCTCATGACTACATACGCTATTGCCAATACAGAAATGCAATTAGATTACGCTATCTTTAAAAATATTACTGGTATTAGTAAAGATAGACTCAAGTCGAATAGTGTCTCAATTATCAATGATAAGATATCCATCTCCGATACTCGCAAATTGGCAAAGAAACTGACCTTAAATCAAAGTCGAGATATTCCAGTAAACCTTACTATTGATACTGCTAATCGGTTCAAGGAAAGTGATGTATTCACTACTAATATGGCAGACGATAGGGTTCACCGCTATGGCGTTAATCAACTTATCAAATTCTTACAGCTGCTAGAGGAAAGCAGCGATATCAGACTATCGTCAAACCATTCATTTATAAAGTTTGAAGATGGCCAAGTATTCGCTAAACGCGCTGAGCAAATAACCCGGATTACTACTAGTCAGGGAAAATGTCGCTTCATTGAAACAACGGATCAACGACAACCAAAAAATATGAAAAGTAGAGAAAACTATGAGCTTCTACCCGTCATACTAAAATCAGTCTGGATCTTACGTGATCAACAACATGCGGACTACCTATGGTTTCTACAGACAGTTAGACAAAAAATCACTATTGATAATGCCTATCTTTCATTTCCAGTAAAAGATATAGAGGAGTTTCTAAGGTTTGTACAGATTAGCGTGAGACTTTTACCTGCACAGTCGTGGATGATTTCAGGTAATGAAGGTATAAAAGCTACTGTCCATGATATCTATAGAACTATTGATAAAAAATCAGAGACCTCAAAAATCATATTCAAACCTTCCAACTCTCGCACTATCAGATTTGGCATTTGTATTACTGACGAACAGACATCAAATGGTAAAGCATTTTCTGGCTTGCTGAGGTTTTTAGTACACCTTTTTATGATAGTGGATGATGAAGTCTGATAAATATTCCATGAGAAAATACGATAGGTATACAACCATATGATACTAAGTTAGAAAGGAATATATTTGCATAACTGTTATATATTAAAAATAGTTCGATGCACTCAATATCAGAAACGGCAGGTAAAAAACGAAAGACTCACTGCTTTTTAGGGAAAATACTAAACAGGTTATAAGATATAACTAATATTGCAGTGGATTTCGCTTATCCCTCGAGTAGGGGGTAAGTGGTCAAAATACCCTAATATTAGGGTGACTATATTCAGACTAAAAAATACATTTACTTAATCCACCCTTAAAGCTATAATTCATTAACCATCTCGAAGCCCTTATATATCAATATATACAGGTTAATGTAGAATTACACACTCCGATGAAAATCGATCAGTTAACATTGCCAAGGTTGGGGTTTCCCGCTCCAAATATGGCTTAAAAAAGCACTAAAATCCCCACTCCTTAAATAAGAAGTGGGGATTTTTTTTGTTTAATTTTCTAGAGTTATAGTCATATTTAGGGCGTGTCCTCAATTCAATCGATAGTTATCTAAATGGGTTAAAAATGGCTAAATTTTATCACCATTTTTAAAATGAGGACACGCCCTAGTATTCGTAAGTTTATATCACATCTACATAATTAAGAGTAATAAGCGTTCTGTTGAAATATATAACGCTAAAATTAACCAGACTAAGGTGCTTGATTTTTTAGGCATGAAAAAGCCAAGACAAGCTTGGCTATTCTTATATATCATAAAGTCACTTGATTAGCATAAGTTTATCTTGATAATTTTTACTGCATAAATTACCGCTTTAACGATCAAACCCAACCCGCTTCTAAAAGCTGCTCAGTATTATTTATTTTGAATTCATGATATAAATTAAAAAATACTGCGGGGTCTTCAATATTATCGAGCAACTCGCGTTTATTGAGCGCCACAAACATTGCCAGTGCATAAGCCGCACAATGGATAGACTTTTTAGGATTGAACTCACGATCCGTAAAGGCTTGATATTTCATAACTTCTTCATGCAAATGCGGGTTTTGCTTTAGGGCATTCACATAGAGCCAATCATAAAATGTGGTCAATGGCTCTACGCTCCACTCCATGCCAAAATAATTATAGCCAATCAGTTCGCCCGAGGTCATTAAGCGCTCGTCCTTTCTGGCTTGTCTTGGCGGCGCACTTAACAAGTCAGTATAGGGTCCACCATCCTCAAAAACCATACTGCTTTGAAAGGCATTTTCGACACTGTACTGCTGCCCATCTTGTTCATTCGTTAGCTTTAAGCTCAATGGACTCAGCGGAAAACTCAATTTATTACCAGACTTGCTCGATAGCTCAAGGACATGACTAAACCCATACTTTTTGCGAATGACTTGATGCATATCATTGATGGATTTTTTCTTTTGGCGACTGGCAAACCCCACATGCCGCTCAAACCTAACCATGTCTGTTTTTACCAGATTGTCACTGTTGGTTCTTGGCATAAATACGGGTCTGTGTTCTACAATATCTTGTCTTTGATCCACAGAATTCTGTGTTTGTTGCATAGCAATGTGCCTTATATCAATAGTCTTTTACAGCTAATCTTATATAAATATTCTTTTACAACGGCTCTTATAAAAATTGACGTTAAAACGTATTGTCCTGACATCAATTTTACGGATAGCTACCTACTCAGCCGCATCTAATAACTTGTTAAGCGCCTCTACCATGGCATCATCTATGATACTGTCTTCCACATAGCTTATTACTTCGTCTATGGTGGTCAAATCCATTTCCCGAATACCCAAACTGGCTAGCTGCTCATTGATCGAGTCTAAACTGTCATTATCTTCAGTGTCGTCTAATAGACTCTCTTCAAATCTCCCTCTAACGAACCAGTACATTTTTTCTAGCACGGTTTCTTTTTTGGTTAAAGTAGAATAACCGTCACCATAAATGAATAGATTAAAATGATAAGGAATTTCTACCTCATTAATGAAAAAGGTACGCTTGCAGTCTAATGTATAAGCTTGAATGTCTTTGTCTTCTGCATCTTTGTCGTTTTTATTGTCTTCATCGTATTCAATTGCTTCCTCTATCAATCCACCTAATATTTGATAGTCGCCCACTTTGATTTTATGGTTGTAAATGATAGAGGCGTCTGCGATTGCGTCGAAAATAATGGCACTGACATCTAACGTATGATCGTCAATATCATAAAAACTCTTTAGCGCGGGTAAAAACTCGGTCAGCTTTTCTTCAGGTACTGGAATAAGAAACTGCTGCTCATATATTTTAATCATGTCTTCAGGCGCATAAGTGTTGGCAGTATCGGTCTCGTTTCTACCAGTCGACTGTAAAGGTGCAAAATTATACGGGTTATAAGGATTAGTATCGGTCATTTGGGACGGCCTTTTTATTTGGGTATGCTGTGTTAAATGTTAATGCTACCAATTGATGAGTGATGTATCACATCTTACTCACACTGCGGTAGATCATACGCGATGCTATCAACCATCTCATGACGCTGTTCAATGATAAGTTGATAACCGTTAATCACGCCATTATACGGCAAGTGACCGTTATATTCTGCATAATGCGCAGCCAGACATTGTTGAATCACCAACTCACGCTTTGCCGCATTCATTTTGGCAATATTTTGCGGTAAATACGCAACAGCCTTACTGCTAGCCACGCCGCGCGACATCCAATTTGCCCCGCCGCTCCACTTAAAATCAATCTTGGCTTGCAAGCTGTATTTCGGTAGCGGATAAGGATAATGCGCCAAGTCATATTGAATTTGAGCAATATCCTCTGCAAAGGTGTCGTACTTTATATCAAGCACGGATAATAGTGTTTTTAAGAATTCATGAGCAGTAAAGTAGCTATCAATATCTGTCACATTAAGTCCTAGTATGTCGCTAGACAATACATGACGCAGACGATCACAGGCGGATATGATGTGTTTTGGCGGATAACCCATGGCTTGGACAATATCTTGCGAACGTCGTTCACATTTCTCTATTTGGCTAACCGCCTCTTTTGCCAAAGGATGCCGCGGCGTATAACGATGAGTATATTTGGAAGGCGTGAGATTTTGGCTATTGATATGAGACATCAGTGACTCCTGAACTCCGACAACAATAAATAAAATAAGCCCAAATAGGCAAGTCAAATCAGGCATGGGTAACCTTGTCGGAGTACAGGCTCATGCGCTTTACCAGAGTGGTTTTATATCGTGCTGGAAGTTGCAATGTTTGCTAAGTGATTATTGAAAACTTGGCAAACCGTTAAACCCACGATAGTTTTTTAGTTCTTTATAATAGTAATTAATAAGGCCTTACTGCAAGGCTGATGGTATTTAATCTTCCCCATGATATGTCGCGTCATCCATCCAGACAATGGGGTCTTCGCACAGATGAACCAAGTGATACCAAATATCTTCGCTACGGGCGATACGGTGATGACCACGTTCAAAATACTCCACTTCCCAGCTATCAGGTAAGTTGACGAGCGTGCGTCTGGCGACGGCTACATCTAAGCATTCATCATCAACCTCAACCATGACTCTTATCATCTCAGTATTCGAGGTAGGAAATGACAATTTCATATCAGCCACTTTTGGTATGCGGTCTGCTAAAACCTCACTGGGATAAATGCAAGGCGCTATTAATAGCGCACGCAAATTGTATTTGTAGGCAAAATGATTGGCGAACCAGCCACCAAGTGAATGCCCTGCCAAGACGACTCGAGGATACTCGCGCATTTTTTCTAAAATTAACGCCTCATAAATATCGAAAATCTCGTTGAAATTATCTCGATAATTGACGGTTTGGCAGGTTTTGGGCTCACGGCTAATACAAGTATATTTAGTGGTTTCATTACTCGAATCAAGACCGTGAAAGAATAGTAAAAATGTGTCATTATTTTCAATGGGAAACATCATAGTGCTCTCCTTTTAAGGCTTATTTTTATTTATTAGCATTACTTTTATGCTTCAACCATAGACCATAAATGCGCTCAGCGACATCCATAGGAATCCTCGTATATCCAGCACCAAATGACACGTCATAGACCCTAGTCATCATCGCGAGAACCTCATCTGCGCTATCGGCATCACCTTGAATCAGACGATTAGCAATCTGCTCCGCCTCACTGCTGTACTCATCCCAAGTATCATTGTAATAACATCCCACAATACCAAAGTCATAACGATAGATCATATCGGTGATAGACCTCATCAATCTTGCACTCGCGTGGTCATAATGATTGACCCACTCTTGGTATAACTGCTGACGTATGGGCAATACACAAGGCAAAATAGGACGATCTTTGGGATCATTCAGTTTATCGGCACTTACAACGTGTGAGGGTTTCATACCCTCCTCCCAGAGCAATGGGTACGATGACGAAAACATGCCTTTTTCACACACATTCAAACGCCATATTCCCCACATCTCCTTGCTAGCACGACTCATGGTATAGACAATAATCTGATTGAGATAATCACTATCATAGATGATATGTTGACGATCAATTCTCACGCCTTGCTTGGGCAATACATTAGTATAAGTGAGGGATATGTCACGTTCACTTGGTTCGGCAGCAACCACTACCTCAGGATAATCTAAATCTCTCTTCATCAGCTCATAGGGAGCAACAAAGCTCAATGTCTCATCACTATTATTCACAAAGTAGATATCATCTTCATAGTTATTGATAGACTCATTATGCAGATAAAATAACGGTATCTTTGGTTTAGTTTGTACCTTATCTTGAATGGATTTAGGCAGTTTTGATCCACTTGACCAATTTAAATTATCGATACGTTTTTGCTCAAAAGTGTTAATTGTGTTTGTCATAGTACTGTCCTTATTTTTTAATTTATTTTGAATATCAGTAGCTTGTAGTATTTTTAATTTTTTTGATTCTCAGAACAAATTTAAGTCAGCCGAGCTTGTCCGCCGCTTTTAGAGCAACGTTAAAAAGTAAAGTGAATTTGTCAATGATGACTTTAGAAGTTATTTAAACTTATTTTTAACAATATGAAATCTGTGCCATCATTGATATGACAGCTATGATTTATGAGTAGCTTGGGTTTAGTTGATTAGAAAAATAATGATTAATGCCAGCCAGAGTATTGATAGTTAACAGCAATAGCGAAGTTATAGGGTGAAGCGTTGCGCCTCGAGGGTTAACTCTATGTTGCTGTTTTCCTGACTGAATTACGTCCTAACTCAGTAACTATAATATAAAAATTGAGAAAAATAAAGCGTCTAATTAAAGCGGGCGACAACTGCTGTCGCTCAGCTGTATCGCATATTTCAGTTGAAAACATAATTTGGATTGAAGCATAGTATAACTTGACCACTAAAGCGCTTATATTAAAAACCGTCTAAATTTATAACCTACTCAAGCTTATAGGCGAGACTATAAATTTTATAGATAGTGCACCTGCAATAAATAGACGACCCTTTAAAACTCACTATTATTGACTGCTCAATATCACTTATTTAGCGCAATCGCAGCCGACTTCAACCAAGCAGCTGCTTTACCTAGAGGACGCTGCTTGTGCCATACAATTTCTAAAGCCACTGGCCAATCATGATCGTTAAAGTCCAATATTGGCTCGACTAAAAAACCATTATCCAAGGCACTGGCTACCACATGTTCAGGCACGAATGCCCAGCCTAAATTGCGCTGTACCAGCTCAACGATAACCCATTGGCTTTCAACCCACCAGACATCAGATGCTATTCGCAACCGTGCTTTTTCTTCGCTATGATTGCGTGTTGCCACCATCAATTGCCGATAGCGTTTCAACTCCTCCCATCCCACTGGCTGACGAGCTAGCTCATGGTTCGGCGCGCACACCATTTTCATCGACACCCAACCAAGCCCATGAAAATTCAGCGCTGAAGGTAGTATCTCTTGACGCCACATAATGCCTAAATCGGCGCGATCTTCTAACACCAAGCGGCTGACATCTTCCATCAGCGGAAACAATAGTTCCAGCTCCACACTAGGAAATCGGCGTGAAAACTCTTCCATCAAGCCGCCCAACGTTGCTTCGGGATACAGCTCATCAACCGCCAGTACCAATCGGCTCTCTACTCCTTCGCCCAGACTTTTGGCCACCCCGCGAAAATGCTCACAACGCTCTAGTATCACTCGCGCCTCTACCAGTAAGCGCTCTCCAGCTGGCGTTAGGACTGGATAGCGTCCACTGCGGACAAATAAGCTGTTGTCCAAATCAATTTCTAAATTTGACACCGCCGTGCTAATAGCAGACTGCGCCTTGCCTAGATAACGGGCGGCGGCTGAGAAAGAACCGGTCTCTACCGTGGCGACAAAGGCTTGCAATTGCTCTAATGAAAGGCTCATCTATCTAAAAATCCTATAGGTTCTAACTTGGTTATAATAGTTTAACAGATACAATAGGCGCGAAAATAACTGATTCAACTAGGAAGCTTCATGCGCACCGTGAAAGATCGTATTCGTCATACTTTGGGTTTTGAGATAATAGGTTTAATTATATTTGTACCGTTGGCAAGCTGGTTATTTGGCTTTGATATTCAGTCGATAGGTCTTATCGCCGTGGCTGCTTCGATTATCGCGACGTTGTGGAACTACTTTTACAACCTGTTATTTGACCACAGTATGCTGAAGCTACGTGGCAATGTACATAAGACGGTTCCACTACGGATGTTGCACGCGTTTTTATTTGAAGGTGGTTTGCTGTTATTATTCCTACCAATAATTGCGTGGCACTTAGGCATCAGCCTTTGGCAAGCCTTTCTCATGGATATTACAATGGCTACTTTTTACTTGGTACATGCTTTTGTTTATAACTGGATTTATGACAATGTGTTTCCTATTCCAGCAAACCATCTGCTATCTCAACGTAATGACGTGGTCGCCTAATAGCAATGAGCCGTGCTAAAGATTTATCAACATAAAAACAACTTGGTATTTGAATGGTTACTGGCGCTTGTATCGCTATCATTACTTTGTAATAATGCCTGCATCTGCTAGCGTCTCATGTCAGTTATTGGGGCAGCGAGCACAATAATTTTGAGATAAATGTCTCTATATAATAATTGAAGCAATAAAGGACTTTATATGAAAAATATGACCAAGGTAATGATGGTAAGCGTTTTAGCAGTGGGAACATTGGCAGCAGGTTGTCAAACCACATCTACGCCAAGTGCACCCGTTACCCAGCCTATTACCTTGGATGCCTTGCAAGCCTATCATTGGCAACTCGTGGATGCCAAAAACACCAAGGGCGAGACCATTACTCCATTATTCTTTAATCCAGCCGAACCATTAACCCTCGATTTTGTGACGGCGAATGGGAGCAATATCGTTACTTTGATGAATACTTGTAACAATATGAGTGCTGAATATAAGGTAGCAAATGGCGAGGTAACATTGGGTCCAGTAAGAAGCACAAGAATGGCTTGCCCTGCCCCACAAGCAAGCTTTGATAGCGCTGCGCTAGCAACCGTAAATGGTAAATATAGCATGAGCAAAAACGCCAATAACGTGCCTGTCTTGACCATTACCAATGCAAACCAAGTAGCGAATTTTAAAGCGGTTGCCAAATAATCATTGCCATATAGAGTGCTAAACTAGCCACTCAATAAAAAAGCCTCACTTATTAATAAGTGAGGCTTTTTTTGTCTATATTTATTGTATGTATACTGAATTTAGGCTTAGTGTAGAACTAAATCCTCAGTAAATAATCCGATTCTTTAGAAAATATAAGGTTCCTATAATAAATACGGAATTAATGAGCATGCGATGGAAAGTTAAAAATACTACTTAAACCTATTTGCTAGCCATATGACCAGCTCACGAGCTGGCGCATCATCCAACGCTTGAGGGATTTGGGTATACGTCATAACACAGTCATTCAGATCCGTCAGCATATGCAACAGTAAGCCAAAACCTATGACTCTATATGGCTTAGGCAGCACTAACATAGCCACATATACTATCATTTCATAGTAACTGTGCAGCGGGTGAAAGTTAATACTACAGCGATTGGGCGAGAAGATAGGCGTTGCTAGCAGATGATCCAAATCAACCAACATAGTGGCGAGCAGTATCAGATAAACCCTTTTATAATCATTGCGAAAAAACACATAGGCAACTATTAAAGGCATGCCGAAGTGAAAAAAGTAGTGAATTAAGGTTTGCATCATTGGCCTTTTGCCTATCTCATCGTGACCGTTCATTTTTTGAGTTTATTCTATTTGAAAAACAGTGCATTGGATTCAACCGTGTTCGAACAGACCTCATGTGCCAACGCAACAAATGCATTGGTAGCAGCGCTCTGATACGCACCTTTTCGTTGTAGTAATACCGCTGTACGCTGGAGCAAAGACGGCGCTAAGGTAATCGCCACCAGCTCATCATAATTATGAGCGATGTTGGAAGGTAATAAGGTGGTCAGTTGAGTATGGCGAACCATTTCAATCACTGCGCTTAGCGAGTTTGCCTCCATCAGTACGTTTGGCGCAATGTCATGCTGACGACAATAATGCTCAATCTGTTCGCGCGTGGCAAATTCGCGGCTCAGCAATACCAGTGACTGCGCGTTTAGCGTTGGCAAGTCAATCGCCGCTTGCTTAGCAAGAGGGTTATGTTTACTAACAACCAGTGCGAGCGTCTCTATCAGCAAGGTTTGTGTATCGATATCGGCAGACTGCACATCTTCAAAAGCAATACCCACATCAAACTCATCATCTAGTATTTGCTTTTCCATCTGCTCCTGTGACATCTCCTGCACGCTTAGCGTAAGGCTCGGATAACGAGTATGAAACGCTTTGATTAAAGCTCCAAGCAAATACGTGGTAAAAGTAGGCGTAATCGCAATCCGCAACGCACCGCGACTGAGATCCTGCACATCGTGAATGGCGCGCCGTCCTTCCTCCAAATCCTGCAAGGCTCTATGGGCATAGCGCGCATAGACATTACCGGCATCGGTCAATGTGACACGGCGACCAGAGCGATCAAATAAAGTCGCGCCTAGACCCTCTTCCAACTGTTTAATCTGCTGTGATAACGCTGGCTGTGACACGTACAAAGACGCTGCTGCTTGGGTAAAGCTTTGGTACTCTGCCACTGCCAAAAAATACTTAATATGCCGAAGAATCATGGGTCATCTCGTGTGAATTAGGGATTGATCAAGGTTTTCCCATAAGTAATTATTATCGATATCATAACATACTAGTATTTTACCTTATAACGATAGCGGCGTATCATTCCTTTCATCAACTACACAGAGACCAACGCGATGAAAGATATTATTGAGGGTTTTCTAAAATTTCACAGTGACGCCTATCCTAAGCGCGCCGATTTATTCAAAAATTTGGCGACCAAACAAAACCCGCGCACGCTGTTTATTTCTTGTTCAGACAGCCGCTTGGTGCCCGAGCTCGTTACTCAACACGAACCCGGTGGTCTGTTTGTGATTCGCAATGCGGGCAACATTGTGCCTTCTTATGGTCCTGAGCCTGGTGGTATATCGGCGTCAGTTGAGTATGCTATTACCGCTTTAAAAGTCACGGATGTGGTGATTTGCGGGCACTCAGACTGCGGCGCAATGACCGCCATTGCCAACTGCACCTGCATGGATCATATGCCAGCGGTAGGCAACTGGCTACGCTACGCTGACTCAGCACGAGTCGTCAATGAAGCCCGTGAACATGCCAGTGATAGCGAGCGGGTCGCCTCTATGGTTCGTGAAAATGTCATCGCCCAAATCGAAAATATCAAAACCCATCCGTCTATACGTTTGGCGCTAAGAGAAAATCGTTTGGCACTACATGGCTGGGTTTACGATATCGAGTCCGGTGATATCGATGCCTTAGATGGCGTGACCAATGAATTTGTCTCATTGGCAACACACACTGAGGTTCGTGCTTATCCGCTAGCGCCACTTGCAGTAGCCGTTTAGAGTGTCATGACAAGTTATCACCGATATTAATAAACCAGCACAAACCTAATTAACCCCTATGATTCGCAAGAGTCATTAACCCAATAACCACTAACAATCTTAAAAGGTATTATTATGATTCAGTCTCAAGTAAGCAACACCGCACGCCAAACATTAACGGATACCATCATTGCTGCCAAAGCGGCAAAAAATCTCTCCTTTGAGCAAATCGCTTCAGGCACAGGCTTGAGTGATGTCTTTGTCACCGCTGCCTTGTTGGGTCAGCATCCGCTACCTGCTGATGCCGCCCAAAAAGTTGGTGAAACTTTAGGACTTGATGAGGACGCCATCGCGTTACTACAATGCATTCCATCACGAGGCAGCGTTGGTAGTGAGATTCCTACTGACCCGACAATTTACCGTTTTTATGAGATGATGCAGGTATATGGCACCACGCTAAAAGCCTTGGTTCATGAGCAATTTGGTGATGGTATCATCAGTGCCATTAATTTCAAAATGGATATCAAAAAAGCAGCTGACCCTGAAGGTGGTGACCGCGCAGTGATTACTTTAGATGGCAAATTCCTACCGTTCAAACCTTTCTAAATGACGCTTTAAACAGCAGTTTTATCAGCGGTTTGTAAAAGTAGTACTTATTGAAAAAGTCGGCGTTCGGCATATAGTGACGTCGGCTTTTTTGGCGACTCAGGCGGTGATTTTTTGGTACTGCCTTTCTTAATACGGATTTTATATTATTCATGAGTACCGATCATATCTCCTCCACGGCGCGTTCGTCGATACTGACCTTGTTGTTTCCTATGCTGGTGATTGCTGGGTTGGCGATGACGCTGCGCCCAACGATCACTTCTACTGGTCCGTTGCTAACAGAAATTCGCCTAAGCACAGGTATGGGTTTGCAAGCCGCCTCTTTATTGGTGGTGCTGCCCATGCTATGTATGGGTATATTTCCGCTACTGTTGCCTTGGATTGGGCGACGATTTAGTGAAAGCGCGTGGATCACAGGTGGTCTGTTTGCGATTGCCTTCGCGGGTTTATGGCGTTTGTGGTTAGACACGGGAGGGATGCTAATTGCCAGTGCCTTAGTAGGCGGCACGGGTAACGCCATCGTGCAAGCAATGGCACCTGGTGTGGTCAAGCGTTGGTATCCTGCGCGTGTACCACTTGCTATGGGCGTTTACTCTGCCGCACTGATGACTGGTGGCGGGGTTGCCGCTATCTTGAGTCCGGTGGTCGCTCAACATTACGGCAGTTGGCAATCCGGTTTGGGTATCTGGCTGGTAGTGCCAGTTTTTGCCCTCGTGCTGTGGTGGCGGCGACCCTCTGAGCAGATGGACAATCGAGACGACGGGGTAAGAATCAACTTTTTTGGCAATCGCCGTGCTTGGCTGCTGGCAAGTTATTTTGGTCTGGCAAACGCTGGATATGCTTGTATGATTGCATGGTTGCCAAGCTATGCGCAGACTTTGGGCTGGAGCGCGCAAAGTAGTGGCGAGCTGATCGGTATCATGACGATTTTTCAGGTCATTGGTGCGCTGGTTATTCCAATGTTGTCCGCCCATCGTCTCGACCGCCGACCTTGGTTGTTTTTTGCCGTAGGGATACAAATTGCTGGATTTATAGGTTTGATTACCATGCCGACAGCTTTACTCATCTTGTAGATTGCCTTGATTGGCTGTGGTCTTGGTGCTTGCTTTTCATTGACATTGACCGTCGCGTTAGATCATTTGTCCAAACCCAAACTCGCTGGGGCACTGGCAGCATTTGTCCAAGGCATTGGCTTTATTATTACCGCCATCGCGCCTTATGTCGCAGGTGTGCTTCGCGAGTCGACTGGCAGTTTTAAGGCGGTTTGGTGGATGCTATTGATCAGCCTTATCGGTATGCTGTTTGTCACCATCAAGTTTGCCCCAGCAAGTTATCATCAGGCAATTAACTTGTCTAAGCTTTGATTCAGGCGTATTGAGTCACGTCATGCAATATTCAAAACAACCTCAAGGATTAATTATGAAAGGGCTGATTATGAAAGAACTCGTTATCTATGCCGCGCTTGCAACTTCACTGTTGTCCATCTCCGCGTGTGCCAACACCTCACACTCACAGTATCAAGTACAAGTGATCAAACCAAACGTAATAACCCAAGGAGCAGAGATGGCAACCATTCCATTATTGACTGGCGAGATGGCACAAAACATGGTGAATGCCGCCGCATTAGAAGCCAAAAACAACAATTTGATGGTATCTGTCACCGTCGTTGACGCCTCTGGACAAACCTTAGCAGTGCTCAGAGATCACCGCGCAGGCGTGCATACCGTGCGTGCCAGTTACAAAAAAGCCTATACCGCAAACTCACAAAAAAGAGAAACGGCGGTCATCGCCAAAGGCATCAAAGACGGCACGATTCCTGAAGACCTACGCTATCTGGATGAAAACATCCTTATCTTAGATGGTGGCGTGCCCATTTATATCGATGGTATCGTAGTTGGTGGTATTGGGGTGGGCGGCGCACATGGCAGCGAAGATGTACACATCGCCAAAGCAGGTCTGAAAGCATTAGAGCAGCAGTAGCGCGGGCTAAAGTTTTAAGACAAGTATTCCACATATTATGCTGTTCGAAAATCGATAAGCCTGCCTGTCCTTATGTTTATTGTTACTTCTATAAAAGAAGAAGGAGAGAAACCATGTAATGATTTCTCTCCTTATAAAATGCGCCATTAAAGTACCCAATGTCTTAATCTAGCCATTTTTAGCCCATATAGACGCCTCAATTAAATTGAGGATATACTCTAGATCAATGCCGCTAGATCCGTGAGCTTCTCAAGCACGATATCTGGTGAATATTTTTCCAGTTGCACATGGGTTTGAGCACCAGTCAGCACCCCAACACATAGACCACAATGGGCATTTTTGCCTTCTTCGATATCGATGCCGCTGTCCCCTGCTTTCAATACCTGTTGCGAATGCTCAATCCCAAACTTGTCCATAGCAAGGGTAATCATATCTGGTGCAGGACGACCATTGTGCACATCATCTGCTGTAATCAAAGCATCAATATCACGACCCACTGACCATCCTAAAATAGTTAATATTTTATTGGCAGTCTGAATATCGTAGCCCGTATTTAGCACGACTTTTCTACCCGACTGCTTTAACTGATTGAAAAAATCTAGCATGCCATCGAAGGTTGCTACCGTGTCCTTGGTATAGGCTGATGCCAACGCTGATTTAAACGTATTAAAGGCAGCATCCGTCCATTTTTCACTATCAGCGGTCGCGGTATTGTCATTTTTGCATACTTCATTGAGTATATCGCTAATGGCTAAATGAGCCCTTACAGAAATAGCTGGCGAATCGATCATTTACATTTTCAGACGGAACAAACTAACCGTGAGCGTCATTGATTGGAGGCGGTAAATTGTATCAAGAGCTTTTACTCTCATTGAATATCGGTATAAATAATGGTTATTGGTGATTAATTATTGCGACTGATGATGGTCATGCTGTAGTGGTAAAATGGCCATGCAATGTTTCTCTTGAATAGTTGTTACGCTTCCTGAGCCAATTTTCTCAGCTTGTGACGCAGTATTTTTCCGACAGTTGATTTGGGTAACTCGTCTATGAATTCGATATGACGCGGGCATTTATAGGCGGCCAAATTTGCTTGGCACAGCGCTCTAATATCATCCTCATTTAAGCTATCATCAGATTTTACAACATAGGCTTTGACCGACTGACCCTGCAACTTATCATCGATACCCACCACTGAACATTCGGCAACCTTAGGGTGCTCCTCAATGATGTTTTCTACTTCGTTAGGATAAACGTTGAAACCACTGACGATAATCATGTCTTTTTTACGGTCATATATCTTAATAGCACCCTGCTCGTTCATAGATGCAATATCACCTGTCTTTAAGTAACCATCAGCAGTAAAAAACGTCGTATTGTCAATATTATGATAATGAGTAATGACATTGTCACCTTTGATGCACATCTCACCAACTTCATTTATAGCAAGAATATTTTCATCATCATCACGGATACTGATATCGACACTAGGCAGAGGTAACCCCACGTTGCCACTATATTCAGTGCCATTAAATGGATTGGCGGTACCCACGCCTAGCGTCTCAGACATACCCCAGCCTTCGAGGATAGGCAGACCTGTGACTTCACGCCAGCGCTTAGCAGTTTCAGGGGTCGCTGCCATACCACCAACTACAGTTAATTTGCATGCAGAAAAATCCAGCTCCTTAAATTTTGGGTTCATCAGCAGGGCTTGGAACAAAGTATTAACACCAGGCAATAGATGAAAAGGACGCTTGCGCAATATCTTGATAAACCCTTCAATATCACGTGGATTGGTAACCAGTGTGAGATGCTGACCCACACTCAACCCAACTATTGAGCAGATAAACGCATAAATATGATACAGCGGTAAAGCGACAATGGTATTTATTTGAGTACTATCAGACATGGCGTCATAGACTGGCTTGAACCATTCGACAAACTGGTAAGTGGCGGTCACAACATTTTGATTGGTAATCAAAATACCTTTGGCAACACCTGTCGTACCGCCAGTATATTGCAGCATTAATAAGTCGTCCGCGTGAATGGTAGGACGAGAATAGCTTAATTTTTTGGCGAATTTTAAAACGGCTTTATAGCGAGTCACGGTATAATGAGAATTGGATTTCAGCTGATAACGGGGAATGGCTTTTTTGACATATTTGGCAGCGATATTAACAAACGCACCTTTCACTACTCCTAACATATCGCCAATCTTGCTGATGACCACGGTTTTGACAGGCGTGTCTTTGATGATTTTCTCTAACGTTTTGCAAAATGGTTCTAATATAAATAATACAGCAGTATCTGAATCAGCCAATTGATGTCTCAATTCACGAGGACTATACAGCGGATTGATGAGCGTTGTGACCATACCAGCGCGAATTATCCCTATGACAATAGGCAGGTACTGGTTGACATTGGGCATCATGATGCCTATGACCGAACCCTTTGCTAGACCCAGACTTTGAATCCAAGCCGCAATAGCCAATGACATGCTATCCACTTGCCCATAAGTATAAGTAACACCCATGTTGGTGATAAATTTCTGGCTGGCATATTCTGTTAATTTGTCATCAAACAGGTCAATCAATGTATTATGTGGCGGCGTTATCTGTGCATTTATCCCTTTAGGATAATGCTGCGTCCAAAACTGATCCATAACTTACCTTCCTTGGTAATCAACTTATGAAAAACTCAATGGCTTTGAAGCATTTCTCATAAAAAACCTAGCTACTGAACCTGCTGCCATCCTGACGTTGCATCATACGCATCTTGATGGGCAAATAAGGGATGTGCTTTTGCTTCACTCAGGCTAAGCACAGGGGTGACACAGACATCAGCGAGCGCAAAAACTTGCTGCCAATGCTCAAGTGTTTGACTGGCAAATTTATCGCTTATCACCTTAGCCGCCGCTTGGCTTTCAGAGGTATTTGGCATAAACCCAAGTTGCCAATGGCTGTTTTTGAGCGCAGACAAATCCAATACTTCACACAGCCCTTGCCAGAATTTCAGCTCTAACGAACCAACGGCCATATAGCGCTCGTCTGAGGTTTTGTATAGGCGATAGCAGGGCAATAATCCACCCAAAAAATCATGATGCGGTGCTGGTTGTTGCCCTGAAAAGCTTTTCACCAGTGTTCCCGTTGCCTTTGGCATGACCATATGCTGATACAAGCTGTGCGTCATACTAACGGCAACATGACGACCTTTGCCCGTCCGCTGGGCGGCGAATACGGCAGCAAGCAGTGCAATCACAGCGGTATCACTGCCGCCTGCCAAATCTGCAAATTGAACGTTAGGCATCGCCTGCTCGCCGTCCGCCGTCTTTAATTGGTCTAAAACACCGCTCATCGCCATAAAGTTAATATCATGACCGGCTTTATCAGCCCAGTCATGATTAATATCAATTTTCGAATCGCTAGATGCCAAACCGTAACCAGTAATCGATACCACGACTAACTTTGGGTTAATCGCATGCAGCGTTGTAGCATCTAGTCCCATGCCTTCTAGAACGCCGGGGCGAAAGCTGTCCAACATCACATCAGCATTTGTAAGATGCGCTTTGATAGCAGCAATACCTTGGGGGTCACTGAAGTCATGACTTTCAGTAGTTTTACCGTGATTTAATGCTTTAAACAATTCGCCAAAGGCTCTAGCAGGATCACCATTAAGCGGTTCAATCTTAATGATTTCTGCGCCCAAATCTGCAAGCAAACGTGTGGCAAAGGGTCCCGGTAAATTACGAGTCAAATCAACGACGCGCAGTCCTTGTAAGCAATCTGCCATTAAATCTATCATTGAACCAGTACTCGTATTAATTGCAGAATGAATCGTAGAATTAACCATCAACTCAGTCATCAGAAAACACCTCACCTTTATCTGCCATGTCTAGCACAATCTGCGCTGGCTCAAAACGCTCACCGTATTGAGCCGCAAGTTCACGGCTACGCGTGATGAACGCCTCTAACCCCATCGCATTGATAAACTGTAGCGTACCGCCTTGATGTGGCGCAAAGCCCCAACCAAAAATGGAGCCGATATTGGTATCAGCGACAGAGCGCACGACATTTTCTTGATAACATTTAGCAGATTCGTTGGCTTGGATAAACATCAAACGATCGATTAAATCTTTCTGTGATGGCTGCGCGGCTTTTGCAGGGTATAAATTCATCAGCTCAGGCCACAAGTATTTGTCGCCATTATCGGCATACTCATAAAAGCCTTTACCATTCTTTTTGCCCTCGCGATTGTGTTCTTTGACCAGCGTTTTGAGTATCTCGTACGAGGGACGCACAGCAATGGGTTTACCTTCAGCTTGCATATCCAACTGCTGCTGTTCGCTCACGTGTAACGCCAAACTTAATGACACCTCATCTTGCAATGCCAGTGGCGGCATGGGCATACCCGTTTTCATGCCAGCAACCTCGATGCTGCGCGGATGGACACCCTCGCCTAACATCGCCACCCCTTCTGACACATAAGTACCAAATACTCGTGAGGTATAAAACCCCCGACTGTCATTAACGACGATAGGTGTTTTACCAATTTGTAGCACATAATCAAAGGCTTTTGCTAAAGTGGCGTCATCCGTTTGCTCGCCCATGATAATCTCAACCAACGGCATCTTGTCGACTGGCGAAAAGAAGTGTAGCCCGATAAATTGATTGGGACGCGTGCTGGCTTTTGCCAATCCAGTGATAGGCAGTGTCGACGTATTGGACGCATATACAGCAGTGTGAAGAATCACAGCCTCAGACTGCTCAGTACACTTGGCTTTAATCTCACGATTTTCAAACACCGCTTCAATGATAAGGTCACAGTCTGCCAAATCATCATAAGACACTGTTGGCTTGATGCGATTAAGTAACGCTTGCTTTTTCTCTTCCGTGGAGCGTTTACGGCTAATGGCTTTATCCAAAATGGTGGCAGAATATGCTTTGCCTTTTTCAGCACCTGCTATGTCAGTGTCGAGGAGTACAACGTCGATCCCCGCCTTTGCAGTGACATAAGCGATGCCCGCGCCCATCATGCCTGCACCTAAAATACCAACTTTTTTGGTTTTATAGTGCTCAAAGCCATTTGGACGAGATCGACCTCTTTTAATACTATTCAGCTGCGTCCATAGCGTATTAATCATATTTCTAGATTCAGCAGACAGCACACAAGCGGCGAAGTAACGCGACTCAAGCTCGAGTCCCGTATCGATATCCAATAAGCAGCCTTCGAACACGCAAGACATGATATGAGTAATGGCTGGATAATTGCCGTGTGATTTTTGATTGGCCATGGCAGGCGCGATAGAAAATATCGGCACAATACTAGGATTTTTACTATCACCGCCGGGGATTTTAAAACCTTTTTTATCCCATGGCTGCTGGGCACTGGGATTGGCGTTAATCCAGTCTGTCGCCTGCTTGAGCATATCTGCTTTATCAGTGGCAACGGCATCAATTAAACCCATATCTTTAGCAGCAGTTGGATGTAGCTCTTTACCTTGGGTCATCAGCTCCAATGCCACTTGAATACCAACCAATCGCGGTAAACGCTGAGTACCGCCGCCACCCGGTAGCAAGCCCAATTTGACCTCAGGTAGACCCAGTTTGGTTTTAGGAGCATCAATCGCGATACGATAATGACAGGCCAATGCCAACTCCAAACCACCGCCAAGCGCCGTTCCAGTCATGGCAGCGACGACAGGTTTACCTGATTTCTCTAGTTTGCGTAAACTGGCTTTCAGGTCTTCGACCAGCTCAAAGGCTTGTTCAGCAGTTTTAATATTAGCCAACTGATCAATATCAGCACCGACCACAAAGGTTTCTTTGCCAGAGGTTAAAATCAAACCTTTGGCGGATGCATCGTTGATAAAGCTATCAGTCATCACTGCAAAACTATCGGTGAAACCGTCACCGATGACATTCATTTTGCGACTGCTTTGTTCAATCGTGACGGTGACGATGCCATTATCAGATTCGGTAGAAAAGTGGTTCAATGCATTGATGGCGTCTACGCTGTTTGTGCTCATTTCAAATCCTTTTTGTATTATTCTATGTCGATATCAGTCACTAGAAACTAATGACAATCACTAAAATCTATTAGCGCTATCAGCACTATACGCGCTCAATGATAGTGGCAATACCCATACCGCCGCCCACACACAGCGTGATCATCGCGGTTTTTAGATCGCGACGTTCTAACTCGTCAAGCACAGTCGTCATGAGCATCGCGCCCGTTGCGCCAAGGGGATGACCCATAGCGATAGCGCCGCCATTGACGTTGACGATATCAAGCGAGAGTCCGAAGTCATCGGCAGTATTCAGCGGAACGGCAGCAAAGGCTTCATTGATTTCCCATAAGTCTATATCTGAAGCTTGCATACCTGCTTTTTTGAGCGCTTTTTGGCAGGCAGGCGTTGGCCCTGTCAGCATAATGGCAGGCTCTGAGCCAATGACTGAGGCCATGGTGATTTTGGCACGTGGTTTTAGACCTGCTTTTTTGCCAGCAGCTGCACTACCGACTAAGCAAATTGCCGCACCATCGACAATGCCTGATGAATTGCCCGCATGATGCACGTGATTCACTTTTTCAATGGTGGTATATCTGTCCAAGATAACGCTATCAAAGCCCATCTTACCCGGCATAATAAAAGAGGGATTGAGACCAGCTAAGGTTTCGATATTGGTATTGGGGCGGATGGTTTCGTCTTTATCCAATAACGTCATGCCATTGATATCCGTGACGGGAACGACCGATTTATCATAATAGCCCTGCTCCCAAGCATGCGCGGCGCGGCGATGTGACTCGGTAGCAAACTCGTCGACATCGGTGCGGCTAAAGCCTTTTAGCGTCGCTATGGTATCCGCGCCAACGCCTTGCGGAACAAAATGCGTCGCTTCATTAACCCGTGGATCCATATACCATGCACCGCCATCAGATCCCATCGGTACGCGGCTCATCGACTCTACGCCGCCTGCGATTACCATGTCCTCCATACCTGACATGATTTTGGCGGCAGCTAAATTGATAGACTCCAGACCTGAGGCACAAAACCGAGATAAAGTGACACCCGCGACACTTTGCGCCCAGCCAGCATCAATAACGGCTATACGGGCGATATCAGAACCCTGCTCACCAACGGGCGTGACGCAACCGAGCACCACATCATCGACCAAACTGGTATCCAAATGGTGGCGCTGTTGCATTTCCTTTAACAAGGTACGGGCAAGCCAAATTGGTGACGCCTGATACAAGGAGCCATCCTTTTTGCCTTTACCACGCGGGGTACGGATAGCATCATAAATGTAAGCAGTCTCAGTCATAAAAATCCCTTTTTATTTTTTATAATAAATAACAATAATGGCAATATAATCGCCATGTTAGAATCAAGAACTAGAACCAACAATTAAAATAGACCATTACATCAGCCATTTACATAAAGCGTGACGCCAGCTCTTTCATGATTTCATTGGTGCCGCCGTAGATTTTTTGTACTCGCGCATCAGCGTACAAACGAGCAATCGGGTATTCTGTCATGTAGCCATAACCGCCAAACAGCTGAACGCATTCGTCGATCACGTCACACTGCTTTTGGGTCACCCAATATTTAATCAAAGACGCCTGCGGTACCGTCAATTTGCCTTCTAACATGGCATCGACAGCGGCATCACACATCGTGCTGGCAGCGAGATAATCGGCGTAGCATTCTGCCATTTTAAAGCGTGTATTTTGAAATTTCCAAATCGGTTTGCCAAACGCTTCCCGACCTTTGACATACTCTAGGGTCAAATTAATCGCCAGCTTCATCGCACCAACGCCCGTTAAAGCAATAATTAGACGCTCGCGTGGCAGCTCTTGCATCATTTGAATAAAACCCATGCCTTCGACAGTGCCCAATAGATTCGTTTGCGGCACACGGACATTGCTAAAAAATAGCTCTGACGTATCTTGTGAGGTCAGACCAATCTTATCAAGATTACGACCACGCTCGAACCCTTCTACCTTGTCCGTTTCTACCACGATAAGCGAAACGCCTTGCGCACCTTTTTCACGATCGGTTTTGCAGGCGAGCAAAATCAGGTTGGCATGCTGACCATTGGTAATAAAGGTCTTTGAGCCATTGATAACGTAATCATTACCGTCTTTTACCGCATAGGTTTTGATGTTCTGCAAATCTGAGCCAGTACCCGGTTCGGTCATAGCAATCGCAGCTACATACTCACCGGTCGCCATCTTAGGTAGCCATTCTTTCTTCTGCGCTTCCGTACCATGACTCAAGATATAAGGCGCGACAATACCTGAATGTACCATGCCACCAAATCCTGATTGATTGGCCTCCGCTTGCGCATAAAGAAGCGCCGCTTCATGACCAAAATTACCACCACCGCCACCGTACTCTTCAGGTATCGAAGCGCATAAAAAACCCATGGCGCCCGCCTCGTTCCAAGCTTCACGGTCAATCATGCCGTTTTTACGCCACTGCTCATCCTTTGGTTCCCAGCTCTTAAACATTTTAAGCGCACTGTCATGCACCATTTGATGTTCTTCGGTCATCCAATTCGGGGTAAAACTTTCAATACTCATATTGTCTGTCCTTGACGATGGGGAATTGATGATGGTTAATATAAAAAAGATAGTAAGTAAAATCTCAATTTTATGGTAATTTATATTACCGTTAGAAATAACTTATATATTCTTTATACTTACTAAGGTATAAGACTTATACTAGGACAGTAAAAGACAATGCGCAACCAATTAAATAATAATAGTAATTAACATTACCCAACTTACTTTTATCTTATTAATACTTAAATGATGTACTACTTCAAGCATGAACTATCTAAAAATACCTACCGTAAAGGAGCTACGAAACCAACGATGAAAACCACAAGCCAGATACCTAGCACGATTGAAACCCGCGCCTTAGCACCTTTATCAGAGATGCGCCCTACGACTTTGGATAAGATTGAAAAAGCCGTTCGTAAAGTATTTGCAGGTTTTGACTCTAATGAGGTGACCATGGTACAAATTGCAAAGTCTGCCAATGTTTCTCTACAGACTCTTTATAAATATTTTGGCGATAAACAAACGCTGTTTTATACCATTATGGATATTGTATTAGGTAGATTGGCGGCGCGTATCATGGATCATTTGCAAGGCATTGATAGCGTGCAAGATAGGCTACGCAAGACATTATGGGTCTGTTTTGACTTTGTAGATGCACATCCTGATGCCGTGATGGTGCTGTCTTCGGTATCGGCATCACGTATACGTAACATTGCGATTTATGAAAATAAAGAGCTGATTGGAGCATTTTTAAATGTATTAGAAGATGGTCAAAAACGTGGCGTACTAAATGACACCGTGCCACTTTATATACTTTTTGATGTATTTATGGGATTCATTAGTCGCCTTGGCTTAATGCATATCATTCGCCAGACCGATACACCCATTAATGCAGAGTTTGATGCTTTATTTGTGATGTTATGGCGCGCCATATCAAAGCCTGATGTGTAAAAATCCTATATAAAGTAGATACGGTGTCAGACCCGATTAGCCTACAACTTGTAGTACTTTCACTCACCTTCCTTGTATCCAAATTATATTGAACAGACTATATAAAATAACTTGTACAATATTATGAAAATTCATACTCGCCAAATTTTAATTCTCACAATCAAAAGCCAGAACGAAAAAGCCTCACTTTATAGTGAGGCTTTGCTTAAAAAAGCGAGACTGTGCTTAAAACTCAAAAATCAATATTCCTTAGATTTTTTTAGCTTATATTCTTCAACTTTATCAACCATTTCATAATTTTGTTCAGTCATCTGTTGATAGCCATTGCTCACACTACCATAGGATGTATTTTCACTATCATGCTGAGCATGCACAACGTCATATTTAATCTGCTTAATATCTTCTGCAAACGATGCATAAGGAATATCTAGCACCGCAAACAGCTTTGCTAAAAATACATCGGCGGTAAAATATTTATCAACATAGCTGCCATCAAGCCCAAGGTATTTGTTTGATAGTACATGGCGCAGGCGCTCACAAGCAGGCATAGTGTGTTTCAAAGGATAGCCCATGGCTTTGACAATATCTTGCGAACCCAGCTCAAGTGTCGCTATCTGATTTATCGCATATTGTGCGAGAAGGTGACGTGGATGATAGCGACGGGTATATTTGGATTGATTGGTAATGTGGCTCATGATATTGAACACCTTAAACTCCTGTAACTCCGACGAAAAAGGGTGAAATACGCCCAAATAGGCAAATAAAAT